>DASUSA010000092.1:0-4292 GCA_036375335.1 Candidatus Limnocylindria bacterium | reverse complement strand
CCCGATCCGCGGCCTCTATCACGGCATCCTGCAGATCGGTGTCGGCTTCCATCACTGGCGCAACGGCAACCATCACGGAGCGAGCGTCCTGCTCGAGGAAGGGATCGCGCGCCTCGGCCCGTTCGCGCCGGCGTGCCAAGGCGTCGATGTCGCGGCGCTCATCCGCGACGCCAGCGCCGCGCGCGATGAGTTGACCCGTCTCGGTCCGGAGGGGATGCCCAGCTACGACTTGGCCAACGCTCCGAAGGTGCGCCGGTCGCGTTAGCGGTTCGGCAGCTCCGCGGTCGCTGGCTGATCCCAGCCGATGAGCGTGTGCGGCGGGAGGTTTATGGCCTCGACCGCCCGGAGCTCCGGGATCGCGTCGCGCAGCGCGCGCTCGATCCCGTTCTTGACCTGGAGTGACGCGACGAGCCGGCTCGCGCCGGGACGGGTGAGCCAGACCTTCAGCTGCACGACGCCGTCCTCGATCCCCACGAGTTCCGTCGATGCACCCGAGCGCTCGAGATAGGGGGCCATCTCGGCCAGGCGTGCGGCGACGCGCGACTTCAGATCGGCCATCGTCGGTAGGATACGAGGGATGTGCTTCCCACCCGGCGCGCAGCCGCCCGACGTCCCGTCGGACCTGCAGATCATCAGCGGCGGTGCCGGAGGCGAGAGCGTCGTTCTCAAGAGCACAGACGGCGCGAGCTTCCGCACGTTCGTCGCGAAGGCGCAGCAAGGCGATGCCGGTGTGGTCATCGCGCCCGACGTGCGCGGGCTCCACAGCTTCTACGAGGACCTCACCGAACGCTTCGCCTCAGCGGGCGTCCACGCGATCGCGATCGACTACTTCGGCCGAACCGCGGGGACGGACAAGCGTCCGGATGACTTCGCGTTCCAGGAGCACGTCACGGCCGCGCGGCAGCGGCCCGACCTCATCCAAGCGGACATCGCGGCCGCAGTGGCCGAGCTCCGAAAGCGCGCGGCGCCCAAGCGCGCCTTCGTCCTTGGCTTCTGCATGGGCGGCCGCGTGGCGTTCAATGCGTCGGCCGGGCAAGATGGTCTCGCCGGCGTCGTCGGCTTCTACGGTGTCACCCGGCGACGGGACGCGGACGACAACGACGCCCCGATCGACAAGGTCGCGCGGATGCGCGCGCCGATCCTCGGGCTCTTCGGCGGAGCGGACGGCGGGATCCCGGCCGAGGACAACGCGAGGTTCGACAAGGCGCTGGACGACCAGCAGCTCTCACACCACCTGGTGACGTACCCGGGCGCGCCGCACTCGTTCTTCGATCGCACGTTCGCCGAATACGAGAAGGAATGTGCCGACGCGTGGCGCCGCGTGCTCGGGTTCATGGCGAGCGGCGATCCGAAGGCGGTGAAATGATCATGCGGGTCGGCGGAGCGATCGTCATCGGCTCGGTCGTATTCATCGTCATCACGTTGTTCGAGCAGATCCCCGTCGTGGGCTGGCTCGGCGCCCTCGTCTCAGTGGCCGCGTGGATCTGGCTGGCGCGCGAGATCCGTCGCGCCGGTGGCGTGCTCATCGATGCAGCGATCGCGGGAGCGATCACCGGGTTCGTCGGGGCGGTCTCGGCGTGGATGCTCCAGGTCGGCAACCTGTTCGGTCCCGACACGCCCGGCCTCGCGCGGTTCGGCGCGGGCTTCGGAACGATCGGCGCGACGATCTTCCTGGTGATTTGGCCGCTCATCGGCGCGCTCGTGTGCGGTAGCGCGGCGGCGATGCGCGCGCGCCGCTACGCGCCGGGTCGCTAGCCGCCCATCGGCGGTACGCCTCGCGTTCGGGCGCCGCTAGGCGATGCGGCGCTTCTTGTGGGTCACATAGTCGATGAGCACGAACTCGCCGAGCTTCTCGGGCTCGACGTAGAACGCGCGGCCGCCGTTCACCTTGGACATCTGATTCACGAAGTCCACCAGATAGTGGCCGCGGGCGAGCATGAACGTGTTGATCGTGATGCCCTCGCGGGTGCAGCGCACGACTTCACGGAGGGTCTCCTCGAAGGTCCGCTTCGTCGGTGGGTAGCTGAACCGCACCTTGCCGTCCTCGAAGTGCGCCGTCGGCTCGCCGTCGGTGATGAGGAGAACCTGTTTGTTCTTCCCCCGTGACCGGGCGAGCAGGGTGCGTGCGGTTTCGAACGCGTGCTGCATGTTCGTGCCATACACGTACTCGTTCCAGGTGAGCCGCGGCAGGTCCGCCGGCTTGAGCTGCGTCGCGTATGCCGAGAACCCGATGATGTAGAGGTCGTCCTTCGGGAAGGTCGACCGGATCAGCGAGTCGAGCGCAAGCGTGACCTTCTTCGCGGCGAGGAAGCAGCCGCGGAACAGCATCGAGCGGGACACATCGACGAGGATCGCGGTCGCTGACTGCGTGACCAGCTCGGTGCGATACACCTCGAAGTCGGCCGGGTGCAGCTTCACCGGCGTGCCGGCGCCGCCGCGGAACACCGCGTTGCGAACGGTGCCGGGAAGATCGAGCAGGAACGGGTCGCCGAACTCGTACACCTTCAGCTCGTCGGTCGGATCACCACCGCGGCCGCGCGAGTCGGCACGGTGCTTACCGAACGCGTCGCGCTTCAAGGTGGAGAAGATCTCTTCGAGCGACCGCTGGCCGATCTTGCGGATGCCGCGCGGCGTGAGCTCGTAGCGCTCGCCGTCCTTGCGGATGAGGCCGGCCTCCTCGAGGAGCTCGCTCATCTTCTGCAGCTCCTCGAGCGACTGCCGGGCCTTCGCGCCGGCCAGCCGTTCGACCTGCTCGGGGTCCAGCGCGGTGAGGTCGCCCTGGTCGCGGGCGCTCCGCACGACGTCCTCGAGGTCCGACAGCTGATTCATCTCGTCCATCAGGCCGAGGGCCTCGGCCAGGGTGAGCGGGTCGCCGCCGGAGAGCTCGTGCGCGTAGCCGTCGAGCGGCATGAGCTGACCGAGCGTGTCGGCGAGCTCGTTCATCGCCGACTGCAGGCCCGGATCGTCGAACGCGGCTCCGAGCAGGTCCTCGAGCTGCTCGCGCATCTCGCCGGACATGCTGTTCCAGAGCGACCGCATCGCCGCGATGCCCATCGCGAGCTGCTTGAGCAGATCGTCCCAGTCCTTCGCGTTTCCCGCGAGCTCCGGGTACTGCCGCTGGAACGCCTCGAAGTCGGGGTCGCCGCCCTCGGCCCGCTCCTTCAACGCCCGATTGAGGTCGCGGATCATCTGGCGCGTGCGCTCGAGCTGCTCGGGGCTCAGGTCCTTGAGCGAATCGCGCATGTTCTTGAAGTACGACCCGAGGACCTGCTCCTGCAGCTGCTTCAGGAGCTCCTGGTACATCTGGGCCGCTTTCGGCTCGACGAACTCGTAGTCCTTCAGGCCGCGGATCGCCCGGCCCACATCCTCGGGCAGCGCATCGAGCTGCTCGCGCCGCTCGCGCGCGAGGTTGGCCATCGCCTGCTTCAACGCCTCGTCGGGCGTCTCCTGCTGCTCGCGGCGGTCGAGACCCTCACGCTCGAGGCGCTTCACCTCCTCGAGCTTCTGCTTCAGCTCGTCGAAGATCCCCGAGAGGTCGTGCCGCTCCGCCCGCTTCTGCTTCGCGGCGCGCAGCCGCTCGAGCAGGTCCTGCATCCCCTCCATGCGGCCGGGCATCCCCCAGCGGGCCAGACGGGCCATCGCCTCCTCGAGATCGCCGCCGGAGAGGAGCTCGTCGGACATCGCACCGAGGAGCTCGTCGGCCTCGAGGGCGTCGAGGCGCTGGGTGCCGTCCCAGCGCTTGTACCGGACCTCGCGATCGAAGAACGGACCGTCGGGCTCGAGCAGGCTCAGCCTCGGAAGGTCGCGCGGTTGTCGCCGCGCTCCTTGTTCAGCTTGCGGTTGAGGTGCAGGCCTTCGAGCACGAACTCGACCGCCGCGGCGATCGCCGCGGGGTTGCCGGTCGCCCCGAGCTTCGCGACGGCGCCCTTCATCCCGGGGATCTGGAGCGCCTGCTTCACGTACTCCTGGCTCGGAAGCGTGGGGGAGACGTGCATCGTCGCGCCCCGCTGGAACGCCGCGAGCAGCGAATCGAACTCGGCGAGCGCGAAGGTCCGATTGAAGACGTTGAGGACCGCGCGCTGCGCGAGCCGGTCGATGACCCGTTCCTCGGAGAGATCGCCCACCGACTCGAGCTCGATCTTCCCCGCGGTCGATGCGACCACCGCAGGAAGGTCGCTGATCCGCGGCACGACCGACGTTTCGCCGTTGCGGAGCGCGCGCTTCAGGGCATTCGACGCCAGGTTCTCGTAGTTCGCGATCGTCACGCGGACCGATACGCCCGAGCGCTGCGA
>DASUSA010000091.1:0-4258 GCA_036375335.1 Candidatus Limnocylindria bacterium | reverse complement strand
TGTGGCAGTGACCATCGAACCTGAGCGGACCGTCGAGTTCGCGCCACCGACCACTGCGGAGCAGTACGCGCCGCTCGCCCCGGCGTCGCCCGAGGAGACCGGCCTCTCCCAGGCGCTGATCGCCGACCTTGCCCTGAAGCTCCTGTACCAGCGCGGCCCGATGACCGCAACGGATCTTTCGACCGCGCTCTGCCTCCCGATGGGGAGGATCCTCCAGCCGGTGCTCGACTTCCTGAAGGCCGAGCATCAGCTCGAGGTGAAGGGCGGCACCGGTCTCACCTCGTCGAGCTTCTTCTACTCCCTCGCCACTAAGGGCGTCGACCGCGCGAAGGAGGCCCTGGCCCGCAACGGCTACATCGGCCCGGCGCCGGTGCCGCTCGCGGCCTACACGAATCGCGTACGCGCCCAGACGACCGGTGACCTGCATATCGGGATCGATCAGCTCCGCAAGGCGCTCGGGGCGCTCGTGCTCCCGGAGCGCACGATCCGGCAGCTCGGCCCGGCGATCAACAGCGGCCGCTCGATCTTCCTGTTTGGACCTCCCGGCACCGGTAAGTCGACCATCGCGAAGACGCTGTCCACGATCCTCAAGGGCAGCATCGTGGTGCCGTACGCGATCCTCGTCGACGATCAGATCATCCGGGTCTACGACCCGTCACGGCACAAGCCACTGGTCGCTCTCGATGCTCGCTTCGACCGCCGCTGGGTCCCGGTCACCCGTCCGTTCGTCGAGGTTGGCGGCGAGCTCACCCTCGAGGATCTGGACCTCGCGTTCGATCCGTCGTCTCAGGTGCATCAGGCGCCGTTCCAGATGAAGGCGAACGGGGGCGTGCTCCTCATCGACGACTTCGGCCGGCAGCGCGCATCGCCCGAAGAACTTCTCAACCGGTGGATCGTGCCGCTGGACCGCGACGTCGACTTCCTCACGACGAACGACGGGCGCAAGATCGAGGTCCCGTTCGACCTCCTGCTCGTCTTCGCGACGAACCGCACCCCGTCGTCGCTCGTGGACGAGGCCTTCCTACGCCGCATCCAGTACAAGATCGAGATCCGGCCGCCGTCGCCGCCGGAGTTCGCCGAGATCCTCCGTCGGGTGTGCGAGGCGCGGAATATCGCGTTCTACCCGCAGGCCGCCGACTGGATCGCGCAGTACTGCACCCAGCGGAACATCCCGCTCCGCTCGTGCCACCCGCGCGATCTCATGGGCCACCTCGACGCCGCCGCGCGCTTCCTGGGCAAGCCGTCGGAGATCACGCCCGAGCTCGTCGAGCTCGCCTGCGAGACCTACTTCGTCCGGCTCGAGGACAAGCCCGCGTAGCGCAGTCCGCCGCTGGCGCTTCCCTTGCAGCAGCTCGCGATGCGATAGGGAGGTGTCCCGCATGGCGACGGACTTGGGCGGCAAGACGATCCGGTGGACCTACGCGGACGGCGCGATGAAGGGCAAGCACTTCGAGCACAGCTTCACCAGCGACACGGTCACCTGGAAAGAGGCCGGCGAGACGAAGCCGACGGCTGACTCGCAGGCGAAGTACCAGTTCGAGCGGATCAGCGATGAGGTCTACGTGGTGTCGTACCTCTCGAGCCACGGCTTCACGCTCACCACGGTGGTCGATGAACGCTCTGGTGCGATCGTGAGCTTCGCCTCGAACGAGAAGGACCTCTTCGTGCAGCACGGCAGCCTCGATCAGAAGGTGCGGCCGGCCTAGCCGATCAGATCCGGCTCGAGCGCGTCTAGCGACGGCGCACCGACCAGGGCCATCGCGAGGTCCAGCTCCGCGCGAAGCAGCTCGACCACCCGCTGCACGCCGGCAGCACCGCCGGCCGCGAGCCCGAACAGCTGCGGCCGGCCGATCGCGACCGCGTCCGCGCCGAGGGCCAGCGCCTTGACGACGTCCGTCCCGCGACGGATGCCGCCGTCGACCACGATCGCGCAGTTGCCGGCGACCGCCTCTACGACATCGGCGAGCGCATCGAGCGTCGCGATCGCGCCATCCAGCTGGCGGCCGCCGTGATTGGAGACCCAGACCCCGTCCACCCCGAGGTTCAGGGCGTGCTCCGCATCGTCACCACGGACGATGCCCTTCAACAGGAGCGGGACGCCGCCTCCCGCGGCGCGGATCCAGGAGAGGTCACCCCAGGTGAGCGTCCGGCTCGCGATCGGGCTCGCCCACCCGCGCGCCGGGTCTTCCCCCGAAGACGACCACGCCGGCTCGTGGGCGTGGACCATCGCGGTCCCCGGAGGCAGCGTGAACAGATTGCGCAGGTCGCGCTCGCGCCGACCGAGCAGTGGCACATCCACCGTGAGCACGATCGCCTGATGTCCGGTTGCGACGGCCAGCCGGATGAGCTCCTCGGTCGCGGCGCGGTCGCCGAGGTGGTAGAGCTGGAACCAGCGCAGACCGTCGGGCGCGGCCCGCTGGATCTCCTCGAGCGGCGTGCTCGTCGCGGTCGACACGGTGTACAGGGCGCCGGCCGTGGCCGCGCCCCGCGCGGTCGCGAGCTCTCCCTCGGGATGGGCCAGCCGGTGCAGCGCCGTCGGCGCGAGGAGGATGGGGTGGGCGAGGTCGAGCCCGAGCAGGCGAGTCCGCATGTCGCGGGTCTCGACGTCGACCAGCACGCGATTGCGCAGAACCCGGCCCGCGAATGCGGCGCGATTGCCGACGACGGTCCGTTCGTCTTCCGCCCCGCCGGCGATGAAGTCGTAGGTCATCGCGGGCAGCGTCTCGCGCGCGATCGCTTCGAACGCATCGAGATTCAAAGGGTCGGTCACTGTGCCCTCCGCTACGGACGCAACTCTACTGAGCCGCGAGAATGAGCCGGTGACCCGACGCGGATGGCTGCTCTTCGCGGCGATGGCGGTGATCTGGGGGATCCCGTACCTGCTGATCAAGATCGCCGTGGCCGAGCTCGCGCCCACGACGCTCGTGCTCCTTCGCACCACGGTCGGCGGCGTGATCCTCGTGCCGCTCGCGCTGGCCCGTGGCGACGTGCGCCCGCTCCTCGCGCGGTGGCGCTGGGTCGTCGCATACACCGTGGTCGAGGTCGCGGCACCGTGGCTCCTGCTGTCGGACGCGGAGCGTCGGTTGTCGAGCTCGCTGGCCGGGCTGCTCATCGCCGGCGTGCCGCTCGTGGGGGCGCTGCTGGTCTGGGCCATCGGCGGCGATGACCGGCCCGATCTCCGCCGGGTGATCGGCCTCGTCGTCGGGTTCATTGGGGTCGCGCTCGTCGTCGGACTTGACGTGGCGGCCGATGATCTGGTCGCCGTTGGCGAGGTCGCCCTCGTGGTGATCGGCTACGCGATCGGCCCGATGATCATCGCGCGCCGACTGCAGGGCGCCCCCGCGGTCGGTGTGGTCGCCGCATCGCTCGCCCTCACCGCGCTCGGCTATGCGCCGCTGGGCATCGCGCAGCGGCCAGCGGCGCTGCCATCGACGCAGGTTCTGCTGTCCATCGGGATCCTCGGCGTCGTCTGCACCGCGGTCGCGTTCCTGCTGTTCTTCGCGCTGATCGGCGAGGTCGGCCCGATCCGCGCGACGATCATCACGTACTTCAATCCAGCGGTCGCGATCGTGCTCGGCGTGCTGTTGCTCGGTGAGCCGTTCACCGTCGGCATCGTCGCCGGCTTCGCGCTCATCGCGGTCGGCTCGTTCGTTGCGACGCGCCGCATTGGCCGAAGTGGGGGAATGCCGACGCCGGCGGACGCGTTACCGGAGTCACCATGACCGACCCAGCCACGCCGACCAGCCGCATGCCCGCGCTCTACCTCGGCCACGGCGCGCCGATCCTGGTCGACGATCCGATCTGGCCGGGCGAGCTCGCGCGGTGGTCGGCCGACCTCCCGAGGCCGAAGGCGATCCTCGTCGTGTCGGCGCACTGGGAGAACGCGCCGCTCACCATCGGCGCCACCACTCCGGTCCCGCTCGTCTACGACTTCTACGGATTCCCACAGCGGTATTACGACGTGACGTACGCCCCGCCAGGTGCGCCCGACCTCGCGCAGCGCGTGCGCGAGCTTCTGCCGGGCCGGCCGATCGCGGACGACCCGGAGCGTGGCCTCGATCACGGCGCGTACGTTCCGCTCACGGTCATGTACCCGAAGGCGGACGTGCCCGTGCTCCAGATCTCGATGCCGAGCCTCGACGCGAAGGATCTCCTGGACCTCGGAAAGAAGCTCGCGCCGCTCCGCGACGAGGGCGTCCTGATCATGGGCAGCGGTTTCATGACCCACGGGCTTCCGTTCCTCGAGGACTTTCGCCCA
>DASUSA010000090.1:0-3175 GCA_036375335.1 Candidatus Limnocylindria bacterium | reverse complement strand
TCCGTGACGCCGCGATCGCGGTCGTCGCGCCGAATCCCGTGGTCTACGGGCTCAATCGGATGTTCCAGCTCGTCAGCAACGCCGACACGCGGCTCGCGGTCTTCTGGGATCGCCCGGCGGCGGTCGAATGGGTCGGCGCGCTGCTCTCCCGCGCCGACTGAGCGCGCGTCAGGGGGCCACCCGCCGGCCGATGAGCCGTCCGAATACGTCGATGAGCCACAGCGTCTCCCCATCGAGGGCCGCCGCGTAGCTGGGGATCGGCAGGCTTGCGGCGATGCCTCCCGTCGAGCGGTTCACGAAGTCGAGCGATACGCCGGGGACCCATACGCCCCGATCGGTGGCAGCGATCGACGAGACGCCCTCACGACCCTCCGGCGCTCCCGCCTGGACCACCATGGCGACCGCGTTCGTGCGTGCGTCGATCCGGTACAGACCGCCGTCGGCCCGCGTCGCGCCACCCCGGACCCAGACATCGTCGCCAGCGATGGCGATCGCGAGCGCCCACGCGCCGACGCCCACCGAGGCGGTGACGGCGTTCTGCGTCTCGTCGATCCGAACGACGGTCCCCGCGGCGCTACACACGACCCAGACCGAGCCACCGGAGACCGCGAGCTCCGTCGGCCACGCCGGTACCGCGATCCGCGCGACGAGCTGCCGCGTGCGCGGATCGAACCGGACGACCGCATCGTTCGCGTAGTCGGTGAGCCACAGGGCGTCGCTCGTCGCAGCCAATGACCACGCCGAGAATCCGACGGCGATCGTGTCGGTGACCGCGTTCCGCGCGGGATCCACGCGCACGACGGCGTTGGCGTCGTTCGCGGCCGCCCAGATCGCGCCGGCCCCGGCGGCGATCGCACTCGGCGCGTCGCAGGCTCGCAGCCCGAACGAGCCGGTGGCGAAGGCATGCTCGGACGACGGTGCACACCCGGCGGCGAGAAGGCGCTTCGGGTCCGCGACCGGGATCGTCGCGATGATCGCGCCGGTCGCCGGGTCGATCCGCTGGACGGTGCCATCCGCGGCGCTCGCGACCCAGATCGAGCCGAAAGCCGGAACCGGGCGGATCGCCCGCTGCGCGAGGACGATCGGTGCGAGCGAGGGTGCTGGGGTAGGTGCCGAGGGCACGCACGATGCGGTCACCGTGAGCAGCGCGCTGATGAGCGCCACGATCGGTCGAGCCGCCGAGCGGGAGGCGGGGTCAAGCACCCGGATGTGTTAACAGCCCGTCTTCCGCGAGGCGTCGTCGCCCGACCAAACGGTCGTTTGGTAGGATCGGCAGGTGCAACGGGCGGTCGTGCTCGCGGGGTCGCGGACGCCGTTCCTCCGCGCCGGGACGGGCTTCGCGGAGCTCGATGTCCTCGACCTCGCGCAGTCCGCCACGACCGAGGTGCTGGCCCGCGCTGAGATCCGACCCGAAGCCGTTGACGAGATCGTTTACGGCAACGTCTCGCGGCCGGTCGCATATCACAACCTGGCGCGCGAGATCGTCCTCGCGCTCGGCCTCCCTCCGACGGTCCCGGCCGCGACGGTCGGGATGGCCTGTGCCTCGGCCTGCGTCGCGATCACGACCGCCGCCGATCACATCGCGGTCGGCACGGCCACGAGCGCGCTCGCCGGTGGCGCCGAAAGCCTGTCGAACGTGCCGATCACGTACGCGCCGAAGCTCGCCCGGGCGCTCGTCCGGGCGTCGCAGGCGAGGTCGCTGCCCCAGAAGGTCACCAGCTTCGCGGGGATCGGACTCGCGGACATCGCGCCCGTCGCGCCGGGGATCCGGGAGACCTCGACCGGCCTCACGATGGGCGAGTCGGCCGAGCGGATGGCCTCGATCAACGCGATCGACCGCGCCGATCAGGACCGCTGGGCCCTGCGCAGCCACACCCTCGCCGCGGCGGGATGGGGCGACGACCGGCTCGCAGCGGAGGTCGTTCCCTTCTACCGCGACGGCCACGCGTTCCGAGTGGACGGCCATATCAGGCGCGACACGACGGCGGAGAAGCTCGCCGCCCTGCGGCCGGCCTTCGACCGCGCGCACGGCACGATCACTGCGGGCAACGCGAGCCCACTCACCGACGGTGCCGCGACCGTCCTGCTCCTATCGGAGGAACGCGCGCGCGCCGACGGGCGCACCGGTCTGGTCGCCATCCGCTCCTACGCCTACGCCGCCGTCGACCCCGCGGACCAGCTCCTCATCGCCCCGGCCTACGCGATCCCGATCGCGCTCGCCCGCGCGGGCATCGGTCTCGCGGACATTGGCCTCATCGAGATGCACGAAGCGTTTGCGGCCCAGGTCCTTTCGACCTTCCGCGTGCTCGAGCAGAACGGTGTGGGGACGGTGAACGAAGACATCGTGAATGTCATGGGCGGCTCGATCGCTCTCGGGCATCCGTTCGGCGCCACCGGCGCCCGGGTCGTGATGACCTTGGCCAACGAGATGCGCCGCCGCAACGTGCAGTTCGGCCTCGTGAGCGTCTGCGCGGCGGGCGGGAACGGCGCGGCGATCGTCCTCGAGAACCTGCGATGACGGTCGACCTCGCGCCCGTCACGCCGGCCGGTGCGCGATTCGAGTCCGGAACGGGCGGCATCGGGCGCATCGTCATCGACCGGACGACCGACTCCGTGAACGCGATCGACCCCCCGCTCATCATGGCGCTCTCCGCCGCGATCGCGGCGGCGCGAGCGGCGCATCCGCGCGGTCTCGTGGTCGAGAGCGCGAAGCCCGACCAGTTCGTCGGCGGCGCGGACCTGGCGATGCTGTCGAGCTGGCGATCGGGGGCGGAGATCGCCGCCGCGAGCCGCGCGATGCAGCGCGTGCTCGATGACCTCGCGCGGCTGCCGTTCACGACCGTGGCGGCGATCAACGGGAGCGCGCTCGGCGGTGGCTACGAGCTCGCGCTCGCGTGCGACTGGCGCGTCGCCGCGGACGCCCCGAGCGTGCGCATCGGTCTGCCGGAGGTGTCGCTCGGCCTGCTGCCGGCGGCCGGCGGAACGCAGCGGCTGCCGCGCCTCGTCGGGCTGACGCGCGCACTGGACCTCGTGCTGAACGCCCGCCGGCTTGGCGCGCGACGCGCGTTGGGCGCGGGCCTGGTGGACGAGCTCGTCCACCCCGCGGCCCTCGCGACAGCCGCCGCGGATCGGGCGGCGGCCGCCCCGAAGCGCCGTCCCGCTGGCGGCTCGACCG
>DASUSA010000089.1:0-7405 GCA_036375335.1 Candidatus Limnocylindria bacterium | reverse complement strand
GACGATCTCGCGCAGCTTCTCGTCGTCGAGATCGCCCACCTGCGTCCACGGAGAGGTGCGTGCGAGGAACAGAGCCTCCACCTTGAACACATTCCCGATCCCCGAGATGGCGCGCTGGTCCAGCAGCGCCGTCGCGACGTCGCGGTCCTCGTTCGAGCGGAGCCGGCGGATCGCCTCCTCCAGGTCGAAGTCCTCGCGAATGATGTCGGGCCCGAGCTGGCTCACCACACGGTGGAGACCCAGCTCCTTCTCGGTGAGCAGATCGACGATCGGCGGATGGAAACATGGCGCGACGACCCGTTCGGTGCGGATGACCACGCGCGCCTCGGACTCCGGCTCCCACCAGCGCTCGTCCGGCCGGTACAGGTGCCACGACCCGCTCATCTTCATGTGCGTGTGCAGCACCACGCGGCGCGGCGTGTCGAACGTGATGAACAGATGCTTGCCGTTGGACTCGATGGCATCCACGCGGCTCCCGACGATGGCTTCGTCCCGCGCGGCCGCGCTCACCTTCGGGGCGGTGACCTCGAAGCCGGTGACGGCCTCGCCTGCGAGCGCGCGCCGCAGCACGACCGCGGTGCGGAAGATCGTGTCTCCCTCAGGCACTGCGCAACAGGTACCCGCGCGGGGTGCGGACGAAGCCCGCCGCGCGCAGTGGCTCGGCGAGCTCCGACTCGTCGACCGGCGCGCCGTCGATCTCCTCGATGAACAGTGGGTCGCGCCGCTCGGGCACGGCCTCCGCCGCGAGCGCCCGCGCGATCGCGGCACGCAGGCGGGCCCTGTCGCGCTCCTCGCCGTCAATGAACGTGAGCACGCTGTGCTCATCGCGCGCGACGTACGCCGCGAGTGCGCCGTCGACGAGGAGCACGAGCGATCCGGCGGCCCGCGCGGTCTTGCGCCCTTCCGCGCGCTCGGGCCAGCCGAGCGCGGCGCCGTACGGGTTCGCGGGGTCGGTCGCGGCGAGGGTGATGACCACGGGCTCCTCGCCGGGCTCGCGGAGCGTGCGGAGGCGGTCCACCGCGCCGGGGAGCGCGAACTGCGCTGCGCCGCGGCCTGCGACGAAGTAGCCGCGGCGGACGCGCCCGGCCTCCTCCATCCGCCGGAGCACCGCGTACACAGCCGCGAACCCGCCCTCCGCCCCCTCGTGCTGCACGAGCTCGCGGGTGATCACGCCGTGCCGCTCGAGCAGCTGCTGAACGCGGGCGGCAAGTCGCTCGGTCGGCGTCGCGGCGACATCCGCCGCATACGACGACACCAGCGACCAACGGCCGGCGAGGTCCGCCGCGAGACCACGCTGCGACGGTCCGCGCCGGCGGGCGTGGCGCAGCACCGGCGGCCGGAGGAACGCCCGCAGCGGATGGAAGCTGTCGTTCGTCGCCTCGCCCGACCAGACAAGGTCCCAGAGGGCGTCCTTCACGTCGGGCGCGAAGCCGCCGCCGAGCGCGGCGAGCAGCTGCGGGAAGAACAGCGCACCGCGCGACGCGAGCGTCTCGCGGATCCGCTGGTGGGTCGACCCGTCGTTCTTCGTCGCGCTCGGTAGCAGCGGCGCGTGCTCGGACAGGTACAGCGCGACCCGGCCGTCGCGGGGCCCGATCGCGCCGCCACCGGTCCAGATGACCGCGCCCGAGGCAAGCAGCGCGTCGAGGTCGCTCTCGTCATAACCCGCGACCCGCGCGGGGAGGATCCGCGACTCGAGATCCGACGCGGGAACGAAGGCGCCCTCGAGCTGCGCGACCGCGTCGAGGAGCGCGGCCTCGCCGGACCGCGGCGAATCCACGCCGTGCCATGCGAGCGCGAACCGCGCGAGCGCGACCTGTTCGACCGGCTCGACCTCTTTGCGCAGCCGCGCGAGCGAGCGCTGACGCAGGGTCCGAAGGACGCCGCTGTCGATCCACTCGACGCCGCTCGCGCCCGGGCGGAACTCGCCTTCGAGGACCGTGCCCGTTTCCGCAAGCTCGCCGAGCGCGCCCGCGACGAGGGCCGGACCGATGCCGAGGCGGCGCGCGAGCTCGACCGCGCTGAACGGACCGTGCGTCCGCGCAAAACGCCGCGCGAGGGCGACCAGCGGCCGCAGCTCGCTACCCAAGAACGCGTCTGGGAGACCCGGCGGAACCACGACGCCGAGCGCGTCGCGGTATTTGCCCGCATCCTCGGCCGCGATCCACCGCGACTCGCCCGCGATCGGGACGGCCATGGCGCGGCGGTCGCGTTGCAGCTCGAACAGCCACTCGTCCACACCGGCGGCCGGCGCCGATCGCGCGACCAACTCGTCGCGGGTCAGGTCGCCGAGACGGATGAGGAGATCGTGCGCCGCGTCGACGTGGCGGGCTGCCCGATCGGGCTCGAGGTGCTGGAGCTGCAGCTCGAGCTCCGCGAGGGCGTTGGCGTCGAGCAGCTCGCGCAGCTCGACCTCGCCGAGGAGCTGGCGCAGCTGCGCCGGGTCGACGGTGAGGGCCTGCGCGCGGCGCTCGGCGAGGGGCGCGTCACCTTCGTAGATGAAGTTGCCGACATACTCGAACAGCAACGCCGACGCGAACGGCGAGGGCGACCGGGAGTCGAGGGTCACGACGCGGATGTCGCGGCTGCGGATCGCGCGGAGGACCTCGAGCAGGGCCGGCATGTCGAAGACGTCCTGCAGGCATTCGCGGTACGCCTCGAGGATGATCGGGAAGGACGGGTACCGCGACGCGACTTGCAGCAGCTCGCCCGCACGACGCCGCTGATGCCAGAGCGGCGACCGGCGTCCCGGAAAGCGCCGCGGCAGCAGGAGCGCGCGCGCCGCCGCCTCGCGGAACCGCGCGGCGAAGAGCGGCGTCTGCGAGAGGTGCTCGACGACGAGCGCCTCCGCGCGGTCAGGGTCCGGGAGCACGAGCTGCGGGTCCGGCGCGCGCTCAGCCTCGGGGAACCGCGCGACGATGCCGTCATCGGTCCAGAGGACGTCGATCTCGATGTCCGATCGCTCGCGGACCATCGCCCCGATCGCCATCGCCCAGGGCGCGTGGACCTTGCCGCCGAACGGCGTGAGCACGCAGACGCGCCAATCACCTACCTCATCGAGGTAGCGCTCCACGAGGATCGTCTTGTCGTCGGGCACCGTGCCGGCGGCGGCGACCTGGTCGCGGAGGTACTCGAGGAGGTTGCGCGCGGCGCGGTCGTCGAGATCGTGCCGTTCGCGCAGCCGCGCGACGGCCAGGTCCGGATCGCTCGCGCGGAGCTCGCGGGTGAGCGCGCCGATCGCCCGTCCGAATTCCAGCGGGCGCGTCGCGGTCTCGCCCTTCCAGAACGGCATCTTCCCCGGCACGCCCGGCGCCGGCGACACGAGCACGCGATCGTGTGTGATCTCCTCGACGCGCCAGGTCGAGGCGCCGAGCAGGAAGGTCTCGCCGACCCGCGTCTCGAACACCATCTCCTCATCGAGCTCGCCGACGCGCCCCTTCCCTGGCTCCGCGCCGACGAGGAACACGCCGTACAGGCCGCGATCGGGGATGGTCCCTCCGCTCGTGAGCGCGACCCGTGCGGCGCCCTCGCGCGCCCGGATGGTCCCGGCGATGCGATCCCACACGACGCGCGGACGCAGCTCCGCGAATTCATCGGAGGGATAGCGGCCCGAGAGCATGTCGAGGACGTTGTCGAGCTGGGGCCGCGGGAGCTCCGCGAAGGGGGCCGCTCCTTTGATCAGCCGCTCGAGATCGTCGACGCCGATCGGCTCGCGGCCGACGATGGCGACGATCTGCTGGGCGAGAACGTCGAGCGGGTTGCGGATGTAGCGCGATGTCTCGACCGCGCCGGCGTGCATCCGCTCGGTGAGCGCAGCCGAGGCGAGCAGGTCGCCCCGGTACTTCGGGAGGATGATCCCGGTCGACGGCTCGTCCACCCGGTGGCCGGCCCGCCCGATCCGCTGCATCCCGCTCGCGACGGACGGGGGCGACTCGACCTGCACCACCAGATCGATGGCGCCCATGTCGATGCCGAGCTCGAGGGTGCTCGTCGCGACCAGCGCCCGGAGCCGGCCGGCCTTGAGGTCATCCTCGATCCGAAGGCGCTGCTCGCGCGCGATCGACCCGTGATGCGCGTGGGCCAGCTCCTCCCCGGCGAGCTCGTTGATCGCGTTCGCGATGCGTTCCGCGAGCCGGCGGCTGTTCACGAAGATGAGCGTCGACCGGTGCTGGCGCACGAGCTCGAGCAGCCGCGGATGGATCGCCGGCCAGATGCTCGTCCGCCCATCGGCACGTGCGGCAGGCCCGCTGCGGAACTCCACGGGCTCGCCGAGACGCGCCATGTCCTCCACCGGGACCTCGACGGTGAGCTCCAGCGGCTTGCGGTGTCCGGCATCGACGACGCGTACCGGGCGGGCTCCCTCGGCGTCGAATCCGCCGAGGAACCGGGCGACCTCATCGAGCGGGCGCTGGGTCGCCGAAAGCCCGACGCGCTGGAGCCGCCGGCCGGCGAGCCGCTCCAGGCGCTCGAGCGTGACTGCGAGATGCGCGCCCCGTTTGGTGGAGACGATCGCGTGGATCTCATCGACGATCACGGTCTCGACATCGCGCAGCGCCTGGCCGGCCGAGGACGACAGCACCAGGTAGAGCGACTCCGGTGTGGTGATGAAGATGTCGGCCGGCGTCTTTGAGAAGCGCGCGCGCTCCTTCGCCGGCGTGTCGCCGGTGCGGATGGCGACGGTCGGCTCGCGGACGCTCAAGCCGAGCCGTTCGGCGGCGTGGCCAATGCCGGCGATCGGCGCGCGAAGGTTGCGCTCCACGTCGACGGCAAGCGCCTTCAGCGGCGAGACGTAGACGACGCGGCACCCGCGCGCCGGCGTCCGCATCAACCCGTCGATCGAGGAGAGGAACGCCGCGAGGGTCTTGCCCGAGCCGGTCGGCGCCATGAGAAGCGTGTTCTCGCCGTTCTTGATGACTGGCCAGGCCTGCGCCTGAGCGGGTGTGGGCGCCGGGAACGCGGTGCGGAACCACTCGCGGACCGCTGGATGGAACGCGTCCAGGACCTCGCTCCCCATAGGGAGAGGGTACCGTTCCGCCGGTGGAGATCGGCCTCGGCATCGACGGCCGTTTGGTGCTGTCCGATACAGAACAGGCCGACATCGCCGCGGAGGCCGCGCTCCTGGGATACACGAGCCTCTGGACGCCGGCCCGCGAGGACGATCCATTCGAGCTCTGCGCGCTCTGGCACCGGGCGAGCGGGCTCGAGACCGGCATCTCGGTCCTTCCGCTCCAGCGGTGGAGCGCGGGCCGGCTGGTGACGGCGACGCGAACAGCCCTCGAGCGGACGGCCGGCACGTTCGTGCTCGGTGTCGGCGCCGGGAACGTGCGCGCGGCGCCGATCCGGAAGCTGCGCGAGCTTTCGTCCGCCCTTCGCCCGGCGCTCGACGCGGGCCGGATCTATCTGGGCGCACTCGGTCCGAAAATGCTGCACCTGGCCGGCGAGCGCTACGACGGCGCGGCGCTCAACTGGTGCTCGCCGCAGCAGACGCTCTGGAGCCGCGAGCGGGTCGCGGCCGGCGCCCTGGCGGCCGGGCGCGATCCGCGGAATCTCTGCATCCATCAGTACATCCGCGTGTGTGTCGATCCCGACGTGGACGCCGCCCGGCAGGCGCTCGCGAAGATGGTCCTCGGCTACGCGATGAACCGTCCGGGCGATGACCCGACGATGGGCTACCGCGGCCACTTCACCCGGATGGGCTTCGACGAGATCCTCCGCGAGCTCGAGGATCTCCGCGCGCGCGGCGCAGCCGACGACCGACTCGCCGAGCGGCTGCCGGACGAGCTTCTCGCGCGCGTGGGCTGGTGGGGCCGACCCGAGGACGCCGCCTCCGGGTTCGGAGCGCTCACCGCGGGGCTGGACGTCGCGGTCGTCCGGGTGGTGGCGGCGAAGAAGAACGGCGCCGACTGCGTGCGTCTCGCGATGCGGAGCTGCGTCCGGGCTATTTGACCGCGAGCAGATCCACGACGAAGACGAGCGTCTCGCCTGGCTTGATGTCGCGGCCCGCGCCGCGATCGCCGTACCCGAGCTT
Source organism: Candidatus Limnocylindria bacterium (assembly GCA_036375335.1). Classification (GTDB taxonomy): domain Bacteria; phylum Chloroflexota; class Limnocylindria; order P2-11E; family P2-11E; genus UBA4735. The sequence goes on along the minus strand of DASUSA010000089.1, from coordinate 1,380 downwards.
CGCCGGGATCGTGAGCCTGCGACGGCCACCGACCTTCATCCCCGCGACGCCCTGATCCCAGCCCTTGATCACGCGGCCCCCGCCGAGCGGGAACGAGAACGTGCCGCCTCGGTCCCACGATGCGTCGAATTGCTTCTGGGTGGACCACCCGACGCCGACGTAGTGGACGTCGACGGTCTTGCCCGAGGTCGCTTCGGCGCCCGTCCCGACGGCGAGGTCTTCGATCACCAGATCGTCGGGCGGCGGGCCCGCGGGGATCGTGACGGCGGGTTTGGTGGCCACCCTCCGATGCTAGCGTTCGGCCCGGTGACGTATTTCCGCGAAGAGCAACGGTTCCGCGACTCGTGGCTGTGGCTCGCCATCGCGATCCCGATGGCCTTCGCGTTCTGGGCGGTGCTCGTCACACCCGGCGCTCCGGTGTCGGCCGCGATCGCGGTCGTCGCCGTGGCGATCGCCGTCGGAGCGCTCATCGGCCTCGCGTACCTCGAGACCACGGTCACCGATGACGCCGTCATCGTGAAGTTCCACGGTGTGTGGCCCACCCGTCGCATCACGCTCGGCGACATCGCCGAGTACGCCCCGATGCACTACACGATCTGGGACTCAGGCGGCTGGGGTGTGCACTTCGGACTGGCCGGCCTGACGTACAACGTGAGCGGGAACGAGGGCGTGCACTTCCGACTCAAGAACGGTTCGCAGGTGCTGGTGGGTTCCCAGCGCTCCGCGGAGCTCGCCTCGGCGATCAGCAAAGCCCTGGCGGGGCGCCGCCCGGCCTAGTCGCCCGGCGCGAGCCACACCCGGAAGGCGTCGAAGCCATACGGGCGGCCGAGGAAGTCCTCGATCAGCTTCGCGGCTGGCTTCGTACCGCCCGGTGCGAGGACCAGATCGCGATAGCGCTTCGCCTGCGCGGGATCCATGAGCCCCTTCGAGAACGCGCTGTGCAGGTCCTTCGCGATCACAAGGGACCACATGTACGTGTAGTAGAGCGCGGTGTAGCCCTCGAGGTGCCCGAACGACGCCTGCATCGCGGTCCCGTCGGGCATGACGATCGGCGAGAACTCCTTGGAGGCATCGAAGACGACCTTCGTCGTGTCGAGTCCCTCGGGCGACCGGTCGTGCAGGCGCAGCGCGATCGCCGACAGCATCAGCTGCCGCTGCACGAACGTTCCGCGACCGAAGTCCCGTGCGTCGCGCAGCTTGCGCACGAGCCCCTCGGGGATGATCTCGCCTGTCTCGACGTGCTTCGCGAAGCGGCGGAGGACGCCATAGTCATAGATCCACTCCTCGAGGAACTGGGACGGCGCCTCGATGAAGTCCCACTCCGACGGGCGCCGCACGCGCGCCCACTCGATGTCCCCGCTCACGATGCCGTGGACGAGG
>DASUSA010000088.1:0-2491 GCA_036375335.1 Candidatus Limnocylindria bacterium | reverse complement strand
GCCACGCGATCGCCGTCCACGTTCACCGCCTCGTTCTCGGTCGAGAGCGCGAGGGGCGCGACGACCGGCACGCGGCTCGGCCCCATGAGCTGCCGGAGCAGCGGGACATTCACAGCCTTCACCGTGCCGGTGTAGTCGTCGCGGAGGATGACGGTCTTGCCGTCCTTGACCGACCGCACGGCCTTGCGCTCCGCGACGAGGAGCCGGCCCGAGAGCCCGGAGAGGCCGACCGCGTCGACGCCGCGCGCCTGCAGCTTCTCCACGTAGAGGAAGTTCTCGACGCCAAGCGCGGCCATCGCGAAGAGCTCGAGCGTGCGACGGTCGGTCCGCCGGCTCTGATGGCCGGACGGCGAGGTGACCGTCTCGACGGGATGCCCGAACGCGGCCTGCAGCTTGTCGGTCTCGGCCGATGCGCCGTGCACGAGCACGATCTCGTCAGAGCGCGCGACGTCGGCGACCAGGTCGGCCACGCTGTCGCGGTCGACACCCGCGGAGCCGCCGGCCTTGATGACCGCACGCAGCGTCACGGATGCAACCCCGGGAACTCGAGACCGGCCGTCTCGGGGAAACCACATGCGACGTTCATCGCCTGCACGCCGTTGCCGGCAGCGCCCTTCATCAGGTTGTCGATCGCGCAGAGCGCGACGACTCGTTCGCCGCGCGGGTCCGACGCGAACCCGACATCGGCGAAGTTCGAGCCGGCCAGGAGCTTCGGCTCCGGGTAGCGGAAAATCCCCGTCCGCTCCTTGACGATCCGGACGAACGGCTCATTCGCGTACGACTCGCGGTACGCGCGCCAGCACGCCTTGTCGTCGACACCGCTCTTGACCGGGACATGCGCGGTGGCCAGCACCCCACGAACGAGCTCGACCGCGGTGACGGAGAGCTGAACGCGGACGGGGAGCTCCTGCTCGACCTCGGCGGTGTGCCGGTGACCGACCGGCTTGAACGAGCGGACGACGCCAACGCGCTCCGGATGATGCGAGTCCTCGCCGGGCTCGCGGCCGCCCTCGCTCGAGCCGACCTTGCACTCGACCACGATCGGGCGCGACGGATCGATGAAGCCGGCGCGCGCGAGCGGCAGGAGGGCCAGGAGCGTCGCGGTCGCGTTGCAGCCGGCGCCGGTCACGAGCTTCGCCGTCCGGATCTCGTCGCGGTGCAGCTCCGGGATCCCGTAGACCGCCGCGCCCAGCAGCTCCGGGTGGGGATGGTCGGTCTCGTACCAGGTCCGGTAGGCCGCCGCCTCGCGCAACCGGTGATCGGCCGACAGGTCGAGGACGAGCGTGCCGCGGGACCGGAACTCGGTAAGCCGGTGCGCGCCGTTCGGCAGCGAGAGAAACACGACGTCACAGCCGGTGACCTCGTCGTACGGCACGAATTCGAGCGACGTGCGCTTGCGGAGGTTCGGGTGCGCGGTCGTGACCGGTTTCCCGGCAAGCGACTCGCTGCCGGCGACGATCTCCCCCACCTCGGGGTGCCCGCTGAGCAGCCGCAACAACTCGCCACCGGCGTAGCCGCCGGCGCCGATGACGCCGACCTTCATCAGGCTTGCTTCGCGACGCCGAGCGCGTAGTCGACGACGCGGCCGGGGATGTTCACGCCGGTCGTGTAGATGGAGTTGCGGAACTCCATCGTGTAGTTCACCTCGTTCACCAGGAGCCCTTCAGGCGCCTCGAGCACGTCGATGGCGACGACGCCGCCCCCGACGGCCCGCGCGGCGCGCACGCACAAATCGTTGAGCTCGGGCGTGACCTCGCACTTCGTGGCCTTGCCGCCGCGCGCGGTGTTCGTGATCCAGTGCTCGGAGTACCGGTAGATCGCGCCGATCGTCTCGTCTCCAACGACGAACGCGCGAATGTCACGGCCCGGCTTCGGGACGTACTCCTGGATGTAATAGATGGAGTGCATGTAGGTCCCGAGGACGTCCTTGTGCTCGAGGATCGACTCGGCCGCGTCGCGATCGTTCACCCGCGAGATGAGCCGGCCCCACGAGCCGACGAGCGGCTTCAGGACTGCCGGATAGCCGAGCTCCTCGACCGCGGCGAGCGCGGATTCCGGCGTGAACGCGAGGCGGGTTCGCGGCGATGGGACGCCATCGCGAATGAGCCGCATCGTCGTGAGCAGCTTGTTGCCGCAGACGTCCGCGACCTCGAACGTGTTGACGGTCGGGATGCCCCAGGTCTCGAGCACCGAGAGGGCGTACAGCGCGCGCGAGTGCTGGATGCACCGCTCGAGGACGACGTCGACGCCCAGCTCCGGCTTGCGCTCGAGCGAGAGGACGAGCTCGCGATCGTCGATGACCTTCGTCGCGATGCCGCGCCGTTCGAGCTCCTCGAGCAGGAGCTTCTCCTCCCCCCGCCCGCGCGATAGGAGCACGCCGACCGCGGGCGTGTTATTCACCCCAGTCTTCTTCGGCCTCCGGCGCGAGCGCGAGCGCGACCGGCGCGGTCGCGGTCACTTCGAGCTCCGCGCCGCAGTCCGGGCACGAGAC
>DASUSA010000087.1:0-5771 GCA_036375335.1 Candidatus Limnocylindria bacterium | reverse complement strand
ACCGATCTCGATGATCCGCTACCTCGCGAGCCTCGGGCAGTCGAGCGATCCGTCGGGCCTCGCGTACAACGCCGAAGGTCTGCCGCTCATCGCTGGGCTCATCGAGGTCATCACGAAGGAGAAGACCACGGCCGGCGGATCGATGTCCAAGCTCGCCGGGCACGAGGGCGAGATCGCGCTCCGCGCCTGGCCGGGCACGCCGGCGGACCCGAAGACCCAGGACTCGCCGGCCACGTGGATCCTCGGCACGGCGTGGGTGCCGTATCAGCTGCCGACGTTCGTCACACCGTCGTTCCAGGGATACATCTCCGGGCACAGCACCTTCAGCCGCGCGGCGGCCGAGGTCCTGGTCGGCATCACCGGCAGCGAGTACTTCCCCGGCGGCCTCGCCACCCGGACGGTGGCGAAGGGCTCGTTCAAGTTCGAAGCGGGACCGAGCTCCGACGTGGTGCTCGAGTGGGCGACGTATTACGACGCCGCGGATCAGGCCGGGCAGTCACGTCTTTACGGCGGCATCCACGTGCAGGCGGACGACTTCACCGGCCGGATCATCGGCTCGGCCTGCGGCAAGGACGCCTGGGCACTCGCGCAGCGGTACTTCTCCGGGCGCGGCCGGTGACCTCGGCTCCGCGGGCCTGATGCGACGCGTCTTCCTCGGCATCGACTGCGGCACCCAAGGGACCAAGGCCGTGCTCCGCGATGCGGCGACCGGCGCGATCATCGCCATCGGCCGCGCCGCGCATCAGCTCATCAGGCGCGACGACGGCACCAGCGAGCAGGACCCGGCGTGGTGGATCGAGGCGCTGTGTATCGCGGTGCGCGACGCGACGCGCGGCGAGCGCTACGACGTCGCGGGCATCGGCGTCTCCGGCCAGCAACATGGCCTGGTGTGCCTCGATGACCGCGACCGGCCGGTCCGAGCGGCGAAGCTCTGGAACGACACGACCACCGCGCGCGAGTCGGCCGAGCTGACCCGGGCCCTCGGCGGACGGGAGCGGGTGCTCGAGCTGATCGGCAACGTTCCGCTGCCGGGCTACACCGCGCCCAAGATCGCTTGGCTCAGATCACACGAGCCTGACGCATACGCGCGCACCGCGCGGATGTGCCTGCCCCACGACTACCTGAATCTCTGGCTGACCGGGCAGTTCGTCACGGAAGCCGGCGACGCGTCGGGTACCGCCTATTTCGACATCCGCGCGCGCCGATACAGCGACGCCGTGCTTGCGGCCATCGACGATCGGCGTGACTGGGACCGCGCGCTTCCGCCGGTCGTGCCGTCGATCAGCATCGTTGGATCGCTGCGCCGCGAGGCCGGGGAGGCGCTCGGCCTCGAGGCCGGGATCCCGGTGAGCGCGGGCGGCGGCGACAACATGTGCGCGGCGATCGGCTGTGACGTCGTGGCCGAGGGTCCGGTCGTGGTCAGCCTCGGCACCTCGGGGACGGCCTTCGCGTACCACGCTGCTCCGGCGGTCGATCCGCTGGGCGAGGCGGCTGCGTTCTGCGACTCGACCGGCGGCTGGCTCCCGCTCGGGTGCACGCTCAACTGCACGAACGCAACCGAATGGGTCAGGGAGCTCTTCGGGATGGATCACGCCGCCGTCGACGCCGCAATCGCGCAGGACAGCTCGCGCGGCCCGGTGTTCCTCCCGTACCTGGTCGGCGAGCGCACCCCCGACCGGCCCGACGCGGCCGGCGTGTTCGTCGGTCTGCGCCAGACTCACGGACAGGAGGAGATCGTCCGCGCCGTGGCCGAAGGCGTGACGTTCGGACTCGCCTACGCGCTCGCGGCCGTGCGTCGCACGGGTGTCGCCTATGAGGAGCTCGCGCTCGTCGGCGGCGGCGCGGCGTCCGATGCATGGGCCCAGCTCTGCGCGGACGTTTTCGCGGTGCCAGTGTCGCGACCCGCGATCGTCGAGGCGGCCGCGGCGGGCGCTGCGCGCCAAGGGCAATGGGCGGTCGAGGGCAAGCGTCCCGATCCCGCGCCGTCAGCGGCGCGGCGGTTCGAGCCGCACCCGAGACCGGCGCTTCGCGAGGCCGCCGAGCGGATGCGCGAACTGCGCGACCGCGCCGGGATCGACCGCCTCTGACGGCGCGGCGTGTTACCGAACCGTCAGGTGGCGGCTCGCCCGCCTGGCACCGCGTGTGCCTGACGGGCGAGCATGGACACCATCAGCGGCCCGTGCAGCCAATGCGGCGCATCACTCGGGCGGGCCATCGTGCGTGAGGTCCGCCACTACGAGGAGACGCGCCTGATGCAGGTCACCTGCGCCGGCTGCGAGGAGTCCTTCTTCGCGGTGGCGATCGAGAAGCCGCGTGCGAACGCGATCTCGTTCGAGGACGTCATCGTCGCGGCGCGTGCGCTCGATCAGGCGCGCTCGCTCGCGCAGCTGTTCGGGCCGGGGTTCGCCGCCTAGGCCGACGCCCTCCCGGCGAGCGAGGCCAGCGGATCCCGCGCCGACCGCCGTTCCACCAGCAGGCGAAGCGACCGCCACGATGTGACCGACGCGAGCACGACGCCGGCGACCACGTCCGGCACGTAGTGCTGTTTCACGAAGACGGTCGAGAGCACGATGAGCGCGGCCCAGATCGCGATCGGCACACCAAGGCGGCGGTCGACGCGCAACCAGTGGATCGCGAAGACCGTCGAGAGCGACGCGTGCAGGCTCGGAAAATCGTTGTACGGCTGGTCGCTCGCGTAGACGTCACGGATCATGCGCGAGAAGAGATCGTCGCCGGGGATCGCCGGGCGGTCGATGTACGTCTGCAGGAACGCGTAGAACGCGTAGCTCACGACGAGCACGACGATCATCGAGACCGCCGCCGACCGGTAGATCCGCACCCGGAACAGCAGGAACAGCACCGCCGACAGATAGATGAACGGACGGAGCGACACGTACGGGACGGCGAATGGACCGACCACCGGGATGAGGTCATCGAGCGGCGTGCGCAGGAACAGCACGTTCGGGCCGTGGTTCAGCGCGTCGTAGAACAGGCTCACGACGATCGCACCCGCCCCGAGCACGAGCGTCACGATCGCCGAGCGCGGGCCCTCGCCGAAGATCCCGAACCGCAGGTGCTCGCGGAGCCAGGTCACGCCGGCAGGATACGAGCGCCGCGTTCAGGCGGCATAGGCCCGTTCCAGGTCAGCGACGACGATCTTTTTCATCTTGAGCATCGCGTCGACGACGCGCTTGGCTTTGATCGGATCCTTGTCACCCATCAGCCTGGGGAGCGCCTCGGGGATGATCTGCCACCAGAGCCCAAAGCGGTCCTTCACCCAGCCGCAGCTCGACTCGGCTCCCGCCCCGGCAGAGAGCTTCGCCCAGAGGTCATCAACCTCCGCCTGGTCCTTGCAATTCACATAGAAGGAGATCGCCTCGCTGAACTTGAACTCCGGGCCGGCGTTGAAGCCGGTGAACTCTTGACCTTCGAGCTCGAAGCGGACGGCCATCATCTTGCCGTCCGGCCCGGGCGTGACCTCGAGTACCTTGGAGTTCTCGAAGATCGAGACGTAGAACCGCATGGCCTGTTCGGCCTGGTCGTCGAACCACAGGAACGGGGTGATCTTCTTCATTACGGTATCCCCTATTTCTTTCCGGACAGCGTTGCGACGTGGGTGGCGAAGTGCTCGAGGATCTGGGTGTAGCCGGCGCGCTCCTGCTCCTCGCCCATCGCCATTTCGACCGAGAACAAAAGCTGCGTGCCGCCAAGCACATCCGTGAACAGGCTGGTCATCAGGCGCCCATCGTCGAGGACCTGGACGAGGCGATCAGGCTTGACGACCTCGCGGTACGTACCGCTGAGCAGGAAGCCCTCCTCGCTGTGGTCGGCCGGACGCATGCGCAGGCTGAACGCGCCGCCGGGCCGAAGGTCGGCCGTGGCGGTGGGCGTCTCCCAGTCGTTGGCGAACATCCACTTCATCTGGTGCGCCGGGTCGGTGAACGCGGTCCAGACGAGCTCGCGCGGCGCGTCGAACACCCGGGCGAGCGTGAGGGTGCGTCCGTCGACCCTGATGCCGCGATCGGACCGTTTGCCCGAGAGGACCCCGGCGAGCTTGCCGAGGCTTTGGGCGATCCCCTCGGCCATGCCCTGCTTCGCCATCTGCGTGAACGCGTCCACGGTCTCGAGGCTCTGCGCCACCGTGCACCGCGTCCGCTTGCCGGCCACGTCCTCGAACGTCACGGTCGTCGTGACCGTCGGAAGGGTCTGGCCGTCGAACTCCGGGGTCATCGTGAACACGAGCCGCTCGTTCGGCACCACCTCGACGAAGGTGCCCGGACCTGGGAACACCTTCCCGTCGAAGGGCGGCATGTCCGGCCCCTGCATGTCCACCCGGAACACCCCGCCCGGCCGCGCGTCGATCTCGCAGCGCGGCGAGGTGAAGCCTTCCGGCGGGAACCACCTCGCCAGCTGCTTCGGGTCGGTCCAGGCTTTGTAGACGGACTCGCGCGGAGCGTCGAAGATCCGCGTCGTGACGAGGGTCCGCTCCGGTGCGACGACGCTATTTCCCGCGGCCATGTCTCTTTTCCTCCCGCTGTAGTTCGCGCAGGTGCTGATCGAGCCGATCGAAGCTCTGCTCCCAGAAGACCCGGTACCGCTCCATCCACTTGGCGGCCTCCCTCAGGCGGTCCGCCTCGAGCCGGGCCGGGCGCCACTGGGCGTCGCGGCCGCGCGAGATGAGGCCCGCGGTCTCGAGCACCTTGAGGTGCTTCGAGATCGCCGGCATGGTCATGTCGAACGGCTTCGCGAGCTCGGTGACCGTCGCCTCCCCGGACGCGAGGCGCGCGAGGATCGCCCGCCGGGTGGGGTCGGCGATGGCCGAGAACGTGGCGCTGAGCCGATCGGTCGCCATCCGTAGTTCACCCTCTGGTTATATAACTAAGTAGTGTAGTAAGGCACGTCGGGAGCGTTGTCAAGTGGTCAGCGTCGGGTGGGATCCGGTACGCCTGGAGGGGCTCGAACCCCCGGCCTCAACGTTCGTAGCGTTGCGCTCTATCCAACTGAGCTACAGGCGCGCTCGGAGACTCAAGTTTAGCATCGCGGCCTGATGCCGGTCCTCTCGTCGTCCTTCGACCGTGCTTCGCCGCAGGCCCGCGCGAACCGCGACTCGATGAGCGGACTGGTGGCGGACCTGCACAAGAAGCTCGACGCCGTGCGCCAAGGCGGGCCGGAGCGCGCGCGCGACAAGCACACGAAGGCCGGGAAGCTCCTGCCCCGCGAGCGCGTCGAACGGCTCCTCGATCCGGGCTCGCCATTCCTCGAGATCGCGCCGCTCGCGGCACTGGATCTGTACGACGACGACGCCCCATCCGCGGGGATCGTGACCGGGATCGGCCGGATCGCCGAGCGCGAATGCATCGTGGTCGCGAACGACGCGACGGTGAAGGGCGGTACCTACTACCCGCTCACCGTCAAGAAGCATCTGCGCGCGCAGGAGATCGCCCTCGAGAACCGGCTGCCCTGCATCTACCTCGTCGACTCGGGCGGCGCGTTCCTCCCGCACCAGGACGAGGTGTTCCCGGACCGCGAGCACTTCGGCCGGATCTTCTACAACCAGGCCCGGATGTCGTCGATCGGCATCCCGCAGGTCGCCGTCGTGATGGGCAGTTCCACCGCCGGCGGCGCGTACGTTCCGGCGATGAGCGACGAGACCGTCATCGTGAAGGGCCAAGGCACGATCTTCCTCGGCGGCCCGCCGCTGGTGAAGGCCGCGACCGGCGAGGACGTGACAGCCGAGGACCTCGGCGGCGCGGACGTCCACGCGCGGAAGA
>DASUSA010000086.1:0-2276 GCA_036375335.1 Candidatus Limnocylindria bacterium | reverse complement strand
GACCACGAGAGCAGCTCGCGCATGCTCGACTCGACCGGGTAGACCCGCACCGTGGCACCGCGCTGCACGAGGCTGCGCACCTGGTTCTCTTTCACGCCCGTGTCGAGGAGCGCGATCTTCGGTCCCGCGCCGACCGTGCGCTCGGAGGACACGCTCGCCTCGGCGACGAGCGGCCGCAGCGCGAGTGCAGTCGTAGCGCGGGCCTTCGCGACCGCCTCGTTCCCGATGTCGGAATCGAGCGCCCGGTGCGGCGGGACCTGGATGAGCGCGCCGCGCAGCGTGCCGGACGATCGCAGCCGCCGGGTGAGCGCCCGCGTGTCAACGCCCGCGATCCCGGGGACCCCGTTCGCACGAAGGTACGAGTCGAGGTCGTCGGTGCCCTCCCGGCACGTCGAGTTGAGCTCGCGGACGACGAGCGCCTCGACCCACGGCTTGCGCGATTCGGCCGCGCGCTCGAATACGCCGTAGTTGCCGATGAGCGGATAGGTCGTCACGACGAGCTGCCCGTTGTACGAGGGATCGGACGCGACCTCCTGGTAGCCGGTCATCGCGGTGTTGAACACGACCTCGCCCGACGCGCTCGACGCGTCGCCGAAGGCCTCTCCCCACCAGACCGAGCCGTCCTCGAGTCCGAGCACCGCCGCCCTGCTCATCGGTGCATAACTATACATATCTGATGCATAAAGATGCAATTGGCGCTCGAGCAGGAACGCTTCGCGTTCAGCGACGGCACTGCGCCTGCGGCTCACGACGCCCCGACCGGGGCGAACTGCTGCTTCAGGATCTCTCCCTCCACCACCGTGCCGATCACTCGTCCGACGAGCTCTCGTCCTCGCAACGGGGTGTTCTGGCCGCGCGAGAGGAGGACGGTCGGCGTCCAGCGGCGTGCGGGATCGATGACCACGAGATCGTTCTGCGGCAGCTCGATGCCGAGCACCCGTGCCGGTCCGCTCGTGAGCGCCTCGACGACCCGCTCCCAGGTCCCCCACCCAGCCGCGACGCCCGCGAGGAGCAGTGGGACCGCTGTCTCGAAGACCGAGATGCCGAAGGCCGCCTCCTGGTACTCGACATCCTTACGGGTCGAGGCGTGCGGCGCGTGATCGGTCGCGATCGCGTCGATGGTGCCGTCCATGAGGCCCTCCCAGCACGCGCGCACGTCGGCGGCGGTGCGGAGCGGCGGATTGACCTTCGTGGAGGTGTCGTACGGCGCGGCGCGCGGCCCATCGTCCTCCCACGCGAACGCGCGCGAGCCCGCAACCCACTCGTCCGTGAGCGCGAGGTGATGCGGCGTGACCTCGCAGGTGATTGCAAGGCCACCGGCCTTGGCACGCCGTACGAGCTCGATGCTGCCCGCCGTCGAGACGTGCGAGAGGTGCAATCGTCCACCGGCAAGCTTCGCCAGCGACAGGTCGCGCCCGATGGCGCTCTCCTCAGCCGCGGCGGGCATGCCGGCAAGCCCGAGCCGGGCCGACACAACGCCTTCGTGCATCACCCCTCCCGCCGACAACACGAGGTCCTGCGAGTGCTCGAAGATCGGCCGTCCTGCCGCCCGGGCGTACTCGAGTGCATTGCGGAACAGCTGGGCGTCGGCGACGGGCGAGCCATCGTCGGAAAACGCGACGGCGCCGGCGGCGGCGAGCTCGACGAGATCCGCGAGCTCCTTGCCCTTTCGCCCTCGCGTGATGCACGCGATCGGTAGGACCCGGGCTGCCCTTGTGGCCTTCGCCGCCTCGCCGCGGGCGATGAGCTCGGCGACGAGGCCAGGCGAATCGATGGCCGGCTCGGTGTTCGGCATCGCGCAGATCGTCGTGAACCCGCCGGCGTGCGCCGCGATCGCGCCGGTCGCGACGGTCTCCGATTCTTCGAAGCCCGGTTCACGGAGATGCGCGTGCAGGTCGATGAATCCCGGACTGGTGATGTAGCCGTGCGCTTCAGCGGCACGCTTGTGTTCCGCGATCGTGCTCACGCCGACTGCTCCGGCCCCGCGGCGAGGAGATAGAGGAGGGCCATCCGAACCGCCACGCCGTTCGTCACCTGCGCCTCGATGAGCGAGCGTGCGCCGTGCGCCACCGAGGCCGCGATCTCGACACCTTCGTTCATCGGGCCCGGGTGGAGGACTGGCGCGTCTGGGCGCATCCGTGCGACCCGCGAGTCGCTGAGCCCCCAGGTGTGCGCGTACTCGCGGAGCGATGGGAGGAGCCCGGCGTGCTGCCGTTCGGTCTGGAGGCGCAGCGCGATCACGGCGTCGGCGCCGTCGAGCGCGCGGTCGAGATCCG
>DASUSA010000085.1:0-2179 GCA_036375335.1 Candidatus Limnocylindria bacterium | reverse complement strand
TGACGCAACGGTCAGGACCGTGAGGCACCCAGTTCGAAAATCACAGCCGGCGCGCCTGAGGACGCACAGGGCGGGACCGTGAGGCAGCGCACCGGGCCGGATCACAGCGGCTGACGGTCAAGGAGGATTTCACTATGCGCCGGCTCGCGGACCTGATAGTGGATGCGGCGCGCGCTCGCAGGCGCGTTGATGGCGCTCGGCCGCAATGTTGGCGCTGACTGGCTGCGCCGACCGATTACTTTGGGCCGCGTGTAGCGTCGTAAGTGGTATGAGAAAGCTAATCGTCCTCGCGTTCATAAGCCTCGACGGCGTGATGCAGGCCCCCGGCGGTCCCGAAGAAGACACCTCCGGCGGGTTCAAGTTCGGCGGCTGGACGGTGCCTTACTTCGACGAGGCCGGCGGCAACGTCATGGCCGAGCAGATGGGCCACCCCTTCGACCTGCTTCTCGGCCGGAAGACCTACGACATCTTCGCCGGCTACTGGCCGCAGCACAACGACGAGACGGGTGCCGCCATCAACAAAGCGACGAAGTATGTCGTGTCGCACCGGCCGGTTAACAGTGACTGGAAGACGACCGTACACGTTGGCGGCGACGTACCGACGGAGATCAGGAAGCTTAAGCAAGAGGATGGCGCCGAGCTACAGGTCCACGGCAGCGCCAACCTCATCCAGACGCTGTTCAAGAACGATCTCGTCGACGAGTTCTGGCTGAAGACCTTTCCGGTCGTGCTCGGCGCCGGCAAGAAGCTGTTCGCCGAGGGCACCATCCCGGCCGCCTTCACCGTTGATAAGACGAGCGTTACGCCCAGCGGCGTCGTAATCGCGAACTACAGGCGAGCGGGTGAAGTGAAGACCGGCTCGTTCTAGGTCGTCACAGGTATCTCGTCGGGCTCATCAGCGCCAGGCGGGTAGATTTATCAGGCTTTATCCATATGCGAAACCGTGCGAGACCCGTAGGAGACATACAGGAGGTTGCGATGAAGTTCAACAGCATCTTGATCGGATCGGAAGACCCCAAGCGTCTTGCCGAGTACTACACGAAGCTCTTCGGCGAGCCTGCGATGTCAGACGGCACCTACAGCGGTTGGAAGATCGGAGAAGGGTTTGTCGCCGTCGGCCCGCACGACCAGGTCAAGGGTCGGAACGCGCAGCCGGGCCGCATCATCTGGAATATAGAGTCCGCCGACGTAAAGGGCGACTTCGCAAAGCTCGAGGCCGCGGGCGCGCAGGTTATTCGCGATCCCTACAGTCTTGGCGATCCACCCACCTGGATAGCGACGTTTGCGGATCCCGACGACAATTACTTTCAGCTCATGACGGCGATGTAGGGGTGCGGCTCAGAGGCCTGGTTTGAACACCATGTCACAAACCGCGGTCAACACGATCAGCAGCACGAAGGCATGATCGCCAAGCCAGCTTCCGGCGCTGATAAGGCCAGTCGCGCGAGACACCCGACGAATCTGTACCGTCTCAACGTTCCGCCTTCGGAACGAGCCGCCGTGACTGCGAATTAAGTGAGGAGACCGCCATGAGCATCGTGACCTGTCACCAATCCATCTCCGTCGACGGCTTCACCGCTGGACCGAACCAGACCCTAGAGAACCCGATCGGCGAAGGTGGCATGCGGCTGCACGGGTGGATGTTCGAGACGGCGGCGTGGAGGCGAATGCAGAGCCTGGCGCCGGTACCTGACACGCCTGATTCCGCGATCGTCGACGAAATCGCGTCCAATCCCCACGTCGGCGCCTACGTCATGGGTCGCGACATGTTCGATCACCACCGCGGGGAATGGGACCAGAGCTGGAAAGGCTGGTGGGGAGACAACCCGCCGTACCACGTGCCGGTGTTCGTCATGACTCATCACCGGCGAGATCCACTCCCGATGGAGGGCGGAACAACGTTCTTCTTCGTCACCGACGGAATTGAATCGGCGCTGCGCAGGGCCCGTGAAGCGGCCGGCGACAAAGATGTTCAGATAGCGGGAGGTGCGAACACGATTCAGCAGACACTCCGTGCCGGCGAGCTCGACGAGCTGAGTCTCCACATCGCCCCGATCGTGCTCGGTGCGGGCGAGCGTTTGTTGCAAGACGTCGGCGATCTGAAGATGACGCCGGTGTCGGTGGTCGCATCTCCGAACGTCACCCACGTCAAGTATCGGATCGATCATTAGGCGGCGCT
>DASUSA010000084.1:0-2369 GCA_036375335.1 Candidatus Limnocylindria bacterium | reverse complement strand
GCCGTGAGCCTGATCGCCGTCGCGCTGCTCGCGGCGATCCTCGACCCGAGCGGCGGCGGGGTGGCCATCGCGCTGCTCCGCCTCGTCGCGTTCGCCGCGCTCGCGACCCTCGCGCACGTGTTCGTCGTCCCGCGGCTGCTGGCAGCGGTGCGCGGCGAGGGCGACACGTTCCTCATCGCCTCCGTCTCCGTCGCGCTCGTCACGGCCGCACTTGGCGCGGTGGTGTTCGGCGTCCCGGTCGCCCTCGCGGCATTCGTCGCAGGCCTCGCGCTCTCGGCCGACCCGAAGGCCCAGGAGGCGCGCCGTGAGGTGCTGCCGTTCCGCGATCTGTTCGCGGTCCTCTTCTTCGTCGCCATCGGGACCCTCGTCGATCCGGCCGCCATCGCGGCGAACTGGCTGTGGTTCGGGCTCGCCCTGGCGCTGGTGGTACTGAAGTCCGCGAGCGTCGTCGTCCTCGCGGGCATCGCGCGCCTCGGCGTGCGGCGGGCGCAGCTCGGGGTCGGGCTTGGGCAGATCGGGGAGTTCAGCTTCGTGGTCCTCGGCCTCGGCGTCGCGGCCGGCGCGATCAGCACCGGGGTGTTCAGCGCGGTGCTCGCGGCGGCGGTGGTCTCGATCGCGCTCTCGGCGGTCGCGGTGCGGCTCTTCCCGGCACGGACGGCCTAGGGCTTCGGCTCGCCTCGGGTGTCGATCGCGTTGCCCGCGTCAGGCGGCGTCCCGCGCTTCACCGCCTTCTTCCCGCCGCGGGTCCGGTATGCGCGCCACGCGCGGCCGGTCACGGCGTCACGGTGCTCGCTGCCCTCGACGAAGTCGTCGACCCGTGCGAGCAGGATGGCGGTGATCGCCGCGAGGGCGAGCCGCCAGAAGGTGAAGAACAGGAGCCGCAGGCATCCACCGAGACAACAACCCATGCCCGCACTCTAGCGAGAGCCGTGCCACGGCGGTCAGGCCGGCGCGACCTGCTGCCGTGACTCCGATGTGACGCGGCGCGGCGCGCGGGCGGCGAGCGATACAAGGGCGGCGACGATCACGATCCCGATCGGCAAGGCCATGCTCGGCCGCATCGCGTCGACGAAGGCGTGGGTGAAGACGGCATGGCCGAGCTGCGCGAGCTGGTCGGCGACCTGCTGCGGGATGCCCGGCGGGAGCTGCAGGGCAGCGCCGTTCTGGTTCGCGCCAACCTCGAGGCCCTGCTTCGCGGCGTCCGCGAAGCCGTTGACGAACGGCTGCTGGAACGGCGGTGGGAGCTGGCCCGAGTAGACGACCGCCTCCGAGCGAAGCGATGTGGCGAGCTGGTTCTGGAGCACGGCTCCGATCGCGGCGCTCGCGACGACGGTTCCAAGCTCCTGCATCGTGTTGAGGACCCCGGACGCGGTGCCGGCGAGCTCGGGCTTGAGGTCCCGGGTCGCGAGGTCGTACACCGGCGTCCAGACGCCCGACATGCCGATCCCCATCAGGATGAAGCCCGGCAGGAGCGCCCAGCGGCTACCGTCGGCGCTCACCGTCCAGGCGATGAACCCGAGCGCGACCGTGAAGAGGGTGAGGCCCACGAAGAGGATCGGCTTCGGGCCGATCTTCTGGACCTGGCTCGCCACGACGCCGGACGCGACCATCATCGCGAGCGGCATTGGCGCGATCGTGAGTCCGGCGGTAAGGGCGTCGTATCCGAGGACCGACTGGAAGTAGATGGTGAGCGGCAGGAACACGCCGAGCATGGCGAAGCCCATCGCCATGAGCACGAACACCATGAGCGTGAAGTTGCGGTTCCGGAACACGGTGAACGGCAGCAGCGGCTCGCGGTCCTGCACCCCGCGCTCGTAGAACATGAACGCGACGAGCAGGAGGATCCCGGCGAGGATGATCTCGGGGATTGTGATGAAGCCAGTCACCGTTCCCCAATCGAAGCGCTGACCCTCGATGAGGCCGTAGACGACGAGCAGCAGTCCGCTGCTCGCGAGCGCGACTCCCGGAATGTCGAGGCGGTGGCTCTTGCCGACGCGCAGGTCCGGAACGAACACGAAGGCGGCGACGACAAGCGCCACGCCGATCGGGATGTTCACGTAGAAGATCCAGCGCCAGCCCCAGTTGGAGACGATCAGACCGCCGAGGGTCGGACCGAGGACAACGGCCAGACCGGCGAGGATGCCGAAGATCGCGAAGACCCCGCCGCGCTTCTCGGGCGCGAACAGGCTCGTGATCATCGGCAGGCCCTGCGGCGCGATGAGCGCGGCGCCGAGCCCCTGCGCGGCGCGCGCGAGGATGAGCTGGGTCGGATCCTGGGCGAGGCCGCTCAGGGCGGAGGCGACGGTGAAGGTGCCGACGCCGGCGACGAAGAGCGCGCGCGGGCCGAACATGTCGCCCAGGCGCGCCGA
>DASUSA010000083.1:0-3090 GCA_036375335.1 Candidatus Limnocylindria bacterium | reverse complement strand
GAGGTAGAGGCGCGTCAGCAGGTACGCGGTGCCGTGGCCGATCGCCTTCGTCACCTCGGCGCGCAGCACGACCGGCGCGCGTCTCAGCGCCCGAGCTCTTTCAGCATCTCGAAGAATTCGGGGAAGGTCTTCGACACGCTCTCGGATCCCTCGATCGCGACGCCGGGGACCTGGAGGCCCAACACGGCGAAGGCCATAGCGACCCGGTGATCACCCTTCGCGTCGACGACCCCGTCGTGCAGCGGGGCAGGCTCGATGCGAATCGAGTCGGCGAAGGCCGCCGCCCGTCCGCCGAGGGCGTTGATCGCGTCCGCGACCGCGTGGATCCGGTCGCTCTCCTGGAGCCGGGTGTGCGCGATCCCACCGAGCTCGGTCGGCGTGTCGCACTGCGTCGCGACGACCGCGAGGCTCGGGAACACGTCGGAGCAGTCGCGCACGTTGGCCACGATGCCCTGCAGCCGGCCGACCCGCTCGACGGTGACGGTGCCCCTGCCGCGCGATACACCGCAGCCCATTTCCTCGAGGATGGCGAAGTACCGGACATCGCCCTGCCCGCCGGGTTTCTCACGCGCGTCGACGTTCTCGATCGTGACGCTCCCGCCGCAGATCGCGGCTGCGGCCGCGGGATAGGTCGCGGCCGTCGCGTCACCGGGGATCGCGAACGACCGCGCTTTGACCTTCTGCGGCTTGATCGTGATCCAGTCCAGCGTCGGCGCGTCGACCTTCACACCGCGCATCCTGAGCGCCGCAATCGTCAGGTCGACGAACGGCGCGGACACCAGCGATCCGGTGATCTCGAGCTCGATGCCACGCTCGAGCCGCGCCGCGACGAGGAGCAGGGCCGACGCGAACTGGCTCGATTCGTTCCCCGACACGGCCACCCGTCCGCCTCGGAGCGGGCCGGTCACGGTGAGCGGCAGCGCGTCGGCGTCTGCCGTCGCCCCGAGCTCGCGCAGCGCGTGCACGAGCGGCGCGATCGGGCGCTCCCGCATCCGCTCGGCTGCGTCGAAGCGCGTCTCGCCGTCGGCGAGCGCGGCGAGGGCGAGGGCGAACCGGGCGACCGTGCCGGACTCCGCGGCATTGACCGGGCCGGTGGCGTGGGGGATCGCCTCGGCGCCATGCACGGTGACCTGGAACGTCTGGTCCCATTCCACGCGATACCCGAGCGCAGCGAGCGCCTGGCGCATCGCCCGGACGTCATCGCCCGGGTCGAGCCGGCCGAGATCAAGACGCGAGCGTCCGTCAGCGACGGCCGAGAGGATGAGCTCGCGGTTCGCGATGCTCTTGGAGGCCGGGACGCGGACACGCACCTCGCGCAGCGGATGACGGAACGGGACGATCGGCCGAGGGGTCATGGGACAGAGGATTATGGCCATGGATCGCTGGCCAGCGCAGGTGGGCTCTGCCACCATTCGCGTTCGTGACCGCCGGCGCATCCGTCCGGAACATCGGGATCGGCCCGTGACCGTCGAGCACGGACCGGGCTGGCAGTGGGAGCCGGCGAAGGCGCTCGATCGCGTCGCGCACGAGGTCGCCCTCGACTGGGGGGTGCGCCTCGGGCCACGTTACGAGTGGGCCCGCTACTCGTTCGCCGCGCCGGCCGGCGAGAACGCCGTCCTCAAGATCACGCCCGTCGAGGACGACTGGGCGGATCACGAAGCCGACGCCCTGATGTTCTGGCGCGGCCGCGGCGCGGTTCGGCTCCTGCGTGAAGACCGCTCCCGGCGGGCGATGCTCATCGAACGCTGCATCCCTGGTCACGATGCGTCGGCGATCGACGATCTCGAGGCAATCCGCGCCGCGATCGCAACGGGCCGGGAGCTGTGGCGTCCAGCGGACGATCGGGTGTTCCGCCGGGCCGGCGACGAGATGACCCGCTGGCTCCGTCAGCTCGCCGAGCGAATCGATCATCCGTACATCGCCATCGCCGCGGCGCGCCTTGCGGCGATCGGTCCGCGTCACGACGTCCTCGTGCACGGTGACTATCACCACCACAACCTGCTCCGCCACTCCGGCCGGTGGCTCGCGATCGACCCGAAGCCGCTCATCGCCGAGCCCGAGTTCGACGTCGTGACCCTGCTCTGGAATCCGCTGCACCTGGTGGTGACGCGCGAGGTGGTCGAACGCCGGATACGGCAGTTCACGTCGGCTGGGCTCAACGAACAACGCCTCCGGGACTGGGCGGTCATCCGCGGCACGCAGCTCGGCCTGCCGCTTGATCCGGGCGAGGACGTCGCGGCGTCGCGTCAGCTCGCAGTGGTCAGATGGCTGCTGGAGTAGCTCCCTAGGGTTTGGTGAGCAGGATCGCGTTCGGGAGGAGCCGGCCGGGCCCGACGGTGTACTGACCGTTGATCCACATCGCCGACGTGCCGCCGCCGTCGAGGTTGAGCGCATCCTGGACGCCGAGGGCCTGCAGGACGTACTGCGACTCAACGAGGCTCGCGTTCTCGGTGATCACAAGGTAGATGTAGGTGCCGTCGGTGCCGATCGACCCCTTCATCTCCCGCTCCTGCTGCTTGGCGGTCTGCTCCCCGCTGATGTCCAGGATCGCGCCACCCTGCAGCAGCAGCATGAACATCGTGATGCCTGCGGTGATCGGCAAGTTCGCGGTGGGTCCCTGCCCGTAGACGTATGCCCGGCGGTAGTACGTCGGCGTCTTGCCGTTGAAGATGAGCAGTCCGTTCTGACCGATGAGCGCGGGCTTGTTGATCCACACACCGAGGTCGCTGTTCCACATCGAATAGTCGTATGAGTTCACCTTGCCGGCGCACGCGGCGTAGTCCGGCGGACAGAGATACGTGCCGTGGATGGCCGCGTAGGCGTGATCGGCGGTGGCGAACTGGTCGAGCGGCTTCACCGGGCAGTTGTTCGCGCAGTAGGAGGCGTTCGCGGTGACGGTCTTCACTGTGACATCTGCGAGTCGCTCCTTGATGAGGTGCGTCGTGAAGGTACCGGCCGCCGTCGGCACGCTGAGCGTGCTGGAGCCCGTCGGGCTGTCGACCCCGGCCGGCTTTGGCGGCAGCGTCCCATCGGCGTTCAGCACGGTGACCGACCAGAACACGCCGACATCCTCCATCCAGGTCGCGCCTT
>DASUSA010000082.1:0-5623 GCA_036375335.1 Candidatus Limnocylindria bacterium | reverse complement strand
GGGACCGCGAAGACCCTGCTCGCGCGCACGATCGCCCAGCTCGTCGGCGGCACGTTCAAGCGCATCCAGTTCACCCCCGACCTCATGCCGAGCGACATCGTCGGCACGTCGGTGTACGAGATCGCGACCTCGTCGTTCCGGATGCGGCTCGGGCCGATCTTCGCCAACATCGTCCTCGCGGACGAGGTGAACCGCGCGCCGGCAAAGACCCAGTCAGCGCTGCTCGAGGCGATGGAGGAGAAGCAGGTCACGCTCGAGGGTGATGCGCGGCCACTCCCCGATCCGTTCCTCGTGCTGGCGACCCAGAACCCGGTCGAGTACGAGGGCACCTACCCCCTCCCTGAGGCCGAGCTGGACCGGTTCCTGTTCAAGGCGATCATGCGCTACCCCGAAGCGGCCGAGGAGCACGCCATCCTCCGCGCGCACGATCAGGGGCAGCCGCTGTCCGCGGTCGGCGCGCTCGCGCGACTGCCCGCGGTGGCGCTCGCCGAGGCGCGCGCGGAGGTCGACCGGGTGACGGTCGAGGACTCGGTCGTGGACTACGTCGTGCGCATCGTCGCCGAGACGCGCAAGTCGCCCGACCTGCTGCTCGGCGCGAGCCCCCGCGCGGGGGTGCACCTGCTGCGCGCGGCGAAGGCGTCGGCCGCGCTCGAGGGCCGCGACTTCGTGACTCCTGATGATGTGAAGTCGCTCGTCGCGCCGACCCTGCGCCACCGCGTCGTTCTGAAGGCCGAGGCGGAGATCGAAGGCCTCGACGCGGACGCGGTCCTCCGCCGCGCGCTCTCGCGGCTCGATGTGCCCCGGTGAGGCGCCCGCGGCTTCCGGGCATCGTCCCCCGGCCGCGACTCCTCGGGCTCGCGCTCGGCGCGGCGGGCCTGCTCGCGCTCGGGACGCTCTCGCCGGTCTTCGTCGGACTTGCGGTGCTGGTCCTCGCGGCGGCGCTGGTGCTCGCCGCCGCGGACTACCGGCTCGCACCCCGGATGGGCGCCGCGGAGATCGCCCGGATCGCCGAGCCGCAGCTGATCATCGGCGCGCCGAACCACATCGGCCTGGCGCTGCGGAATCCGACCGTCCGGCCGCTGCGGCTGCGCGTCCGCGACGAGGTCCCGGTGTCGTTCGCCGTGGCCCAGCGGGTCACGAGCGCGGTCCTCGAGCCGGCCGGAGCGGAGACGGCAGAGTACGTCGCGCGGCCGCGGTATCGCGGCTCGTTCCGCTTCGGGGCGCTGCACACGCGGCAACGCGGGCCGCTCGATCTCGTCGAGCGCCAGAGCGATATCCCGGCGGACGCGCCGGCGAACGTGTACCCCGACCTGCGCGAGATCCGGCGATACGAGGTGACCCTGCGCCGCGGTCTCGCGTACGACGCCGGCCAGCGCC
The DNA here is from genome assembly GCA_036375335.1 of Candidatus Limnocylindria bacterium. Classification (GTDB taxonomy): domain Bacteria; phylum Chloroflexota; class Limnocylindria; order P2-11E; family P2-11E; genus UBA4735. Next base: position 4,246 of record DASUSA010000082.1, on the reverse strand, counting down.
GGGCGCGCCTGCCGGGCGCGGGCAGCGTGTTCGAGCGGTTGCGCGAGTACGGCCCCGACGACGACCCCCGCTCGATCTCCTGGCCGGCCACCGCGCGGCGCGGCCGGCCGATCAGCGTCGAGTACGAGACCGAACGGCAGCAGCGGGTGCTCATCCTCCTGGATGCCGGACGGATGATGGCGAGCACCCTCGGCGAGCTCACCAAGCTCGACCATGCGGTGAACACCGCGCTCATGCTGTCGTACGTCGCGACCGCGAAGGGCGACGAGGTCGGCCTGCTCGGGTTCGCCGATGACGTGCGGAGCTATCTCCTGCCGCGCCGCGGCCGCCGGCAGTTCCTTCGGGTGACCGAGGAGCTCCGCAAGCTCGAGGTCACGACGACGGAGCCCGACTATCGCGCGGCGTTCGAGTTCCTGCGCTCGCGTACGTCGCGGCGGGCGCTGGTGGTCCTGTTCACCGATCTCGTCGACGTCGAAGCGTCGAGATCGCTCGTCGCCGCCGTGAACCGGCTCGCCGGGAACAACCTCGTGCTGTGCTGCCTCCTCGCCGATCCGCAGCTCGCGGAGGTCGCATCGCGCGCGCCACGTTCCACGACGGAGCTGTACGAGCGCGTGATCGCGGAGGAGGTGCGCGATGCGCGCGCGCGAGCGCTCGCCCTGCTGCGCGAGCGCGGCGTGCACGTGGTCGACGTCCCGGCCGAGCGCCTCACGGTGGCCGCGATCCAGCGCTACCTCGAGCTGAAGAAGCGCTGGTTGTGAGTGAGGACGATGTAGCTCCAGAGGGCCAGCCCGGTGCCGATGCCGACCGCCGCCTTGACGACCGGCAGGAGCGTGGTCGGTGAGACGAAGCCTTCGATGAGCCCCGCGCACACGAGCGTCACGACGACCAGCAGCATCACGCGCATCGACTGGCCCCCGGCGATCCGCAGCGCGTCGCCCCGGCTGCGCTGTCCCGGATGCAGGATCGCCCACCCGAGCCGCAGCCCGGCGCCGCCGGAGAGGAAGATCGCCGACAGCTCGAGGAATCCGTGGGCCAGGATGAACGTGAGGAGCGAGCTCGCGACGCCGGCCTGCTGCAGGATCGCGAAGATCGTCCCAAGCTGCGTCCCGTTCAGCACGAGGATGTATGCGGTGTAGAGCCCTGCGGTCATGCCCCCGGCGAACGCCGCGATCGAGACGGTGACGTTGTTGACGATGATCAGCGGCCCGAGGCTCGCACGCAGCTCCGGCGGGATCTCGGTGCCTGGGGTGCGGCCGATGATCTGGCGACGCGCGTCCTCGCTAAGCGCGGACGCCGCGACATCCGGCTGGATCAGGCCTGCCGCGAAGGTGACGATCGCCGGCACGACCACCAGGGCGAACGCGACAAGCGTGAACGGCATGGCCGCGCGCGCCGCGGCGGGCAGCTCCCGCGTGACGAACCGCTGGAGCCGGCGGCCGCTCGCCGGTGACTCGCTGTAGACGAGGGCGTGCGCCGCGGCGACCACGTCGTTCAGCCGCTCGGAGACCGTGTCCTGCGGGAAGTCGCGCCGCGCGACCGCGAGGTCGCTCGTGGCGCTCCGATAGAGGGCGCCGAGCTCGAGGACCTCGTCGGCCCCGAGGCGCGCGACGCGGCCGCCGGCCCGGTCGACGAGGGCGCCCAGGCGTGCCCAGCGCGCGCGATGATCCTCGACGAACCGGTCGATGGATTGAACCGCGCGCATCGCGCGACCGTACCATGCTGACGGTGGCGATCCGCGTGGGTCGGCTCGAGGTCGAGACCCCTGATCACGTGGTGCTGCGCTACACGCTCGCCGGCGTGGGCAACCGTGGCTTCGCGGCCGTCGTGGACTTCCTCATCGCCGCGCTCATCACCGTCGGCCTCGAGATCGGGTACGAGCAGATCGGCGCGCCGGGCGCTTCGACGGTGGGCGGGCTGATCCAGCTCCTCCTCTTCGTGCTCGGCTGGAGCTACTTCATCGTGCTCGAGTGGCTGTGGAACGGGCAGACCGTCGGGAAGCGTTGGTCCGGCCTGCGGGTGATCAATGAGGACGGCTCGCCGGCCGGGTTCGTCGCGGTGTTCGTCCGTAACCTCGTCCGGATGGCCGACTTCCTTCCGGGTTTCTATGGCCTTGGCCTGCTGTCGATCGTCTTCACCTCCCGATCGCAGCGCCTCGGCGACCTCGCCGCTGGCACGTTCGTCGTTCGCGCTCCCAAGCCGCAGCTGGACTGGCTGTCGCTGCGGACCGTGACCCGGGCGGGCGTGCCGGTGCCTGCCGCGGGGGTGCGTGGGCTCTCGGGCGAGGCGCAGCGGATCGTGCGTGAGTTCGTGGCCCGGGAGGGGACGCTCCCGGAGAAGGATCGGGCCAGGCTCGCGGCGCAGATCGCCTCGCGGATCCGGCCGCTGGTCACGGGCATCGATGCGACCGACGATGTGACCTTCCTTCGGGCCCTCGCGGCGACGCTACGCGAGGCGGGGGAGCGCCGGTCGTGAACGAGCTCTTCGGGATCGTCATCCTGGTCCTGCTCATCGCGGGGTTCAGTTTCCTGTCGGGTGGCGGCCGGAGCGCGAGCGAGCTGCGGATGCGCCGCCGCTGGGAGGCCACCTTCGAGTCGGAGATCCGCCAGATCCGGCCGACCGATGCGACCGGCGTGCTCATGTGCCGGCGCTGCGGCGCGTCTGCCTCGGAGCGCGCGGGACGGTGCCCGAGCTGCGGCGCGGTACTCTAGGTACCACCCCCTCCCGGGAGGGGTCACCGTTGGAGGAGCGCCAGTTGACCGAGCCGAACGCCGAGCGGACCTATTCCGTGCCGGCGATCCACTGCGCAGGCTGCGCCGGGACGATCGAGGAGGCCCTCGAGCCGGTCGAAGGCGTCGAGTCCGCCACCGTCGACCTCGACGCGAAGATCGTGCACGTGCGCGGCTCGGCCGACGACCGCGTGCTGCGCAAGGTCCTCACCGCGGCCGGGTACCCGCCGGCCTGAGCATGACCGCCGCGATCCCAACCGAAGAGAAACGCGACCTCGCGATCACCGGCATGACCTGCGCGTCGTGCGTCGTGAGCGTGGAGTCCGCGCTCCGGTCAGTGCCCGGCGTCGCGTCGGCGGACGTGAACCTCGCGACCGAGCGCGCGACGGTGCGGCTCGCCCCGGCGACCGACATGGGCGGCCTGGTGCGCGCCGTCGAGCGGGCGGGGTACGGCGCGCTCCCGATCCCATCCGACGACCGCGAGCGGGCCGAGCACGCCGATGCGGAGCGGGCCCTCCGCCTGCGCTACGTCGCGGATCTTCGACGTCGTCTCGTCATCGCGGCGATCCTCGCGGCCGCGACGATGGCGCTCGCGATGGGCGACCTCCTCGTTCCGTCGCTCCGCGGCGCCGCCTGGCGGCCGTACGCGATGTTCGCGCTCGCCACGCCCGTGCAGCTCTGGGCTGCCGCGCCGTTCTATCGCGCGGCGTGGAGCGCCGCACGGCATCGCACGACGAACATGAACACGCTCGTTGTGGTCGGTACGACGGCGGCGTACGCGACCTCGGTCGCCGCGACCTTCGTGCCGGGCGCGTTCGTCGCGGCCGGACTCGATCCGGCCGAGCACCTCTACTACGAGACCGCGACCGCGATCGTCGCGCTCATCCTGGTCGGGCGTTTCCTCGAGGCTCGGGCTCGTGCGCGCACCGGAGACGCGATCCGCGCGCTGCTCGCGCTCGGCGCGAAGACCGCGCGCGTGCGTCGCGCCGGGGGCCTCGAGGAGGACATCCCGATCGCCGCGCTCGCGATGGGAGACGTGATCGTCGTCCGGCCGGGCGAGACGATCGCCGCCGACGGCATCGTCCTCGCCGGAGCGTCGGCGGTCGACGAATCGATGATCACCGGCGAGTCGATGCCGGTCGAGCGGAGCGCGGGCGACGATGTGACCGGCGGGACGCTGAATCGCACCGGCGCGCTGCGGGTGCGCGCCACCAAGGTCGGACGCGACACCGTGCTCGCGTCGATCGTGCGACTGGTCGATGAAGCGCAAAGTTCGAAGCCCCCGATCCAGCGGCTCGTCGATCAGGTCGCCTCGGTGTTCGTGCCGATCGTGCTCGCGATCGCCTTCGGCACGTTCGTCGTGTGGCTGGCGCTCGGCCCGTCGCCGTCGTTCGGCGCGGCATTGCGCGCGGCGATCGCCGTCCTGATCATCGCCTGCCCGTGCGCGCTCGGCCTCGCGACACCGACCGCCCTCACCGTCGGGATCGCCCGCGGCGCGAGCCGCGGCATCCTCATCCGCG
>DASUSA010000081.1:0-19826 GCA_036375335.1 Candidatus Limnocylindria bacterium | reverse complement strand
GAGGCCTGGCTCGCGATTCGGGGAATGCGCACGCTCGAGCTGCGAGTGAGCCGCCAGTGCGCCGGCGCGCTCGCGCTCGCGACACATCTCGCCGGACACCCGAAGGTCGCGCGGGTGTTCTATCCGGGCTTGCCGTCGCATCCGCAGCACCAGCTCGCCTGCGATCAGTACGGCGATCGCGGCGGCGGAGTCGTGACGTTCGCGCTGAAGGACGACACGAAGGCCGCGGCCTATCGGTTCCTCGACGCCCTCGAGCTGGCCGCGTCGGCCACCACCGTCGGCGACCTGTTCACCGAGGTGCTCCACCCGGCGACCGCCTCGCACCGGCGCGTCGATCCCGCCGAGCGGGTCCGGATGGGGATCACCGATGGCACCGTGCGAGTGTCGGTCGGGATCGAGGATCCCTACGACATCGTCGCCGATCTCGATCAGGCCTTGGCCCGGGCCTAGCGGGCGGACAGGCGAGCAAGCGCCAGGCGGAGTTGGGTCGAACGGCATACGGTGTAGTCGTGACGGAGATCGCCGCCAAGCGGGTCCTCGTGGTGGACGACGACCCTGAGACGCGGAGCTGGATGAGTGGGTACCTGGCGGATCTTGGCTACGAGCCCCACCTGGCCCTGGACGCTGACCACGCGCTGCGCTCGGCGATCGCCCTCCGGCCCGAATTCATTCTCCTCGACGTGTACCTCCCGACTCCGGCGTTCGCACTGCAGTTCGCCGCGCGCTATCGCGACCGGGTCCCGGCCGATCGGCGCGCGCCGATCATCGCGATGAGCGCCAGCAATGAGCTCCCGAGGCTGGCCCAGCAGATCGGCGCGTCCGACACGCTCGCCAAGCCGTTCGAGCTGAGCGCGCTGGCGAAGCTGCTCGGCAAGTACCTCGACGAGCCCGCCCCGGTTCCGCTCGTCGAAGCGCCGGAGCAGGTACCGGCCGAAGCCACCGACCTGGCACCGCAGCCGGAGACCGGTCCCGCCTAGTGCTCCCGGCGCAGGTGGTCGAGCACCTCGGCCATCACGCGGCAGTCGATCTCGTTGTAGCGCGAGACCTCGCGCATGAGCTCGACCGCGCCAAGCTCGCCGCCATCCTTCGCGGCGAGATCGCCCGCGGCCCATGCGCCGGCCATCGCCCCGGTCCCATCGGCGAGACCCTCGCCCCACTCGGTCTCGATCAGCCCGTGTGACTTCATCGCGCGGGCGACGGCCTTGAGCCCGAAGCTCCGGGCGCCGCGCACGACGACCGGCGCCGGATGGACGATCCGCTCGAGCAGGTCGTACCAGCCGAGGAGCGGCCAGCCGCGATCCGGGTGGCGCGCCATCGCCGAGCTGTAGGCGCCCTCCATGAATACCGTTTCCGCCGCGGACCAGTGGAAGAGCCGCGCATCAGCCGCGCCGGCGAGGCCGCGCTCGCGCGCGAGCGCGCCCACATGCGCGAGCCATGCGTCGATCATGTCGGCCTCGGCATCCGCGGCCAGCGAGCGCGCCGTGAATTGCGAGAACTGCCACACCCCGCCGGCATAGGTGCCGCAGCCGATCTGGAAGATGAGCGACTCGCCGCCCTTTTGGGGGAACGAGGCGAAGTCGTCGTTGAGGTCGTTCACCGTCTCGAAGTCCACGTAGAGTTCCAGCGGCGCCCGGTCGCGCCAGCGCCCCTCGTCGGCCTCGATGTGCGCGGGCCGAACGGCCGGCCCGGTCTCGCGGTTCACGGCGATCATCGCCTCGAACATCGCCGGATGCGACTCGCCGCTGATCCCAAGGAGCTCCGCTGAGATCCGGTCGTCGTCCCAGCGGGTCACGCCGCGCTCGCGGGCGCGATCGCGCATCGCGGCACTCACGCGCCAGAGCAAGGTGAGCTCCCGCAGCTCCTCGGCGATCTCCCGCTTGGCGACGTGCCACGGGTGGTCGCGGTCGTTCTTCATATTCGGCCAGAGCTCGCCGATTGTCGGCACCGGGAGGACGGACCACGCCGCTCCGTCACGGCGGACCCGCCGGATCCAATCGCGACCCTCGGCCACGACGTCGCCGAGTGCCGCCTCGCGCGAGCGGATGTACGTCTCAGCCGGGACGCGGGCCAGCTTCTCCCAACACGTGTCGCCACGGCCGCTGTTGCCCTGCCGCCACGCCCGGCCGAGGACATAGCCGAACGGCCCGACGTAGCCCTGCACCCGGCCGAGCATCTGGTTGTAGGTCCAGACCTGCGCGCAGGTCGCGAGATCGCTCGTCGTGGAGAGCGATCCGTCCTTCAAGAGGTCGAGGGTCGAGAACTTGATGTCGATCACGCGGTAGTGCCAGGCCGCGCCGTGCAGCGCCGGCGCGGCGACGGTCGGGTCATCGACCTCGCCGAAGGCGTCTCCGCACAGCGTCGCCAGGATGTCGCTCCGCACGAGGAGGTCGATCCGCCCGTACGTGCGCGCCTGCGGATCGCGCAGCAGGCCCTGCGCGATCACGCGCTCGCCGCGCTCCATTGCCGCGACCGTCGCGTGTGCCGCGGCCAGACTGCGCGCGTCATCGCGGTCGATGTCGATGCGAGTGAGCCCAACGCGTCGTTCGAGGTCCTCGAGGACCTTCTCCTCGAACCGGCGGCCCTGTCGCGCGAGGAATTGCTGGAAGTCGAAGCGCTCGTCGTACGCGGCGCGCTGGTCGTCGCGCGCGATGCCGTGCTCGCCGCCGTAACGATCCAGCCAGTCGAGGATCCCGTCGTTGCGCGCCCAGTTGCGGATCGCCCCGGCCGCGACCCAGTCGTCCCACTCACCGTCGGTCGTCGGCAGGACCGTGTTGCCGTCGTCCCGCGTGACGAGGGCGTTGGTCCCGCGGACCGGCCGCCCGATCGAGAGGGACAGCGTGAGCTGCGTCGGCTCGCGACTAGCCATCGAGGAGTGCGGCCAGCTTGCCGAGGTCCGACGCGTGGACCAGCGGAGCCGCGTCGTCCGGCGGCGCCGCGCCGAGCCGGTTGGCCCAGTAGACGTCCATACCCACGCGCTTCGCCCCGCCGACGTCGTGTGCCGAACCTGCGACGAACAGCACGCGCTTCGCGTCCATCCCGATCGCCGCCAGGGCCGCGCGATACGGCCGCGGATCCGGCTTGTACGCGCCGGCCTGCTCCGCGGTCATGACGAATGCGAACTCGCCGGCCTGCTTTGCCGCCCGTTCGCCGAGCTTCTGCGAGCAGTTCGTGACGATGAATCGCTGCGTCGACCCGAGCGCGATGAGCGCCCGGCGCGTGTCGGGCCACGGCTGCGCCTCGCCCCAGCGCGACAGGAGCGTGGTCGCGTGCGCGTGTCCGAGCCCGACCTCCTTCGCGCTCTCGTGGACGAGGTCGTCGAATGCGATGTATGGCTTGCCGCGCAGCAGGCGCTGATTGGCGGTGTGCCACCTCGTGCCGAGATCGTCATCGCCCGCGGCCGATCGCCACAGTGGCAGTGTGTCGAGGAGCGCGGTGAGCAGGTCGAAGCCGACAGCGTCGTATCGGGGCATGCGTCTAGGCTACGCGGCGATGGCGCGCTTCATCGTGGAGGGCGGGACCCCGCTGAGCGGCGAGATCACCGCGATGGGCAACAAGAACTCGGCCCTGCCGCTCATCGCCGCGAGCCTGCTGACGAGCGAACCGGTCATCCTGCGAAATCTGCCACGCATTCGAGACGTGAACGGCATGCTGGAGATCCTGAGCGGGCTCGGGGCGACCGTCGAGTGGCTCGATCCGCACGCGGTGAAGATCTGCGCAGCGAACGTGACCAAGACGAGCATCGACCCGAAGCTCTCGCGCGAGGTCCGAACGTCGCTCCTCTTCGCCGGCCCGATGCTCGCGCGGTTCAAGAAGGTGACCCTCGGGCCGCCCGGCGGCGACGTCATCGGCCGCAGGCGCACGGACACGCACTGGCTCGCGCTCCAGAAATTCGGCGCCGCGCTCGCGCACGACCGCGCGGGCTTCGGCCTGGAGGCGAAGGAGCTCGCCGGCGCGGACATCCTGCTTGACGAAGCGTCGGTCACCGCGACGGAGAACGCGCTGCTCTGCGCGGTCCTCGTGCCGGGCCGCACGGTCATCCGGAACGCCGCGAGCGAGCCGCACGTCCAGGAGCTCTCGATGGTCCTCGTGCAGATGGGCGCGCGCGTCCATGGCATCGGGACGAACACGCTCGAGGTCCGCGGCGTGCCCGAGCTGCGCGGCATCGATCACGAGGTCTGGAGCGACCACCAGGAGGTCGGTTCGTTCATGGGCCTCGCCGCGATGACCCACGGCGAGCTGACGGTCCAACGCTGCGCGCCCCAGCACCTCGCGATGATCCGCCTGGTGTTCAAGCGCCTCGGGGTGGATTCGAGCCTCGACGGAGACGAGCTGCATGTGCCCGCGAAGGAGCGCTACGTCATCGAGCAGGACATCGGCGGAAAGATCCCAAAGGTCCAACCACAGGTCTGGCCGGGGTTCCCGTCGGACCTTACGAGCATGGCCACCGTCTTCGCGACGCAGGCCGACGGCATCGTGCTGATCCACGAGTGGATGTACGACGCGCGGATGTTCTGGCTCGGGACGCTCGAGACGATGGGCGCCCGGCTGCTGCTCGCGGATCCCCATCGCGCGCTCGTCGTCGGCCCGACCCAGCTGTACGGCACCGACATCCGCAGCCCCGACATCCGCGCCGGCCTGGCGCTGCTCGGCGCGGCCCTGGCCGCGAAGGGCAGGAGCGTCATCGACAACGTCGATCAGATCGACCGCGGCTATGAGGACATCGACGGCCGCCTGCGCGGTCTCGGCGCGAAGATCGAACGCGTGGCGTGACCGCGGCCGATGCCGGTCCCCAGCCGGCGCACGTGCCCGCGCGCTCCTTCGTGACCCACCTCGAATGCGCAAGGTGCGGTGCGACGGCCGACGCGACGAAGCTCGCGAACCTCTGCCCGAACGATGGTGGCCCGTACCTCGTGCGCTACGACCTCGACCGGCTGCGGTCGGTTCCGCGCACCATGCTGGCGGGCCGGCAGGCGTCCCTCTGGCGCTACCGCGAGCTGCTGCCGATGGACGACCCGAACAACGCCGTCAGCCTGGGCGAGGGGAACACACCACTCCTCGAGGCCGTCGCGCTGCGCGAGCCGCTGAAGCTCCATCGCCTGTTCATTAAGGACGAAAGCCTCCTACCGACCGGGACCTTCAAGGCGCGCGGGGCGGCCATCGGCGTGACCCGGGCGCTCGAGCTCGGCGCAACAACCATCGCCTTACCGACCGCCGGCAACGCGGGCGCGGCATGGGCGGCGTATGGCGCGCGTGCCGGCATCGGCGTCATCGTCGTGATGCCCGCGACAACGCCTGACACGATCCAGCGCGAGACGGCCGCGTACGGCGCGAGGGTCTACCTGGTGGACGGCTCGATCGCCGACGCCGGCGCGGTCGTGAAGAAATCGTGTGCCGACTACGGATGGTTCGACGCCTCGACGTTGAAGGAGCCGTATCGCATCGAAGGCAAGAAGACGTTGGGTTTCGAGATCGCGGAGCAAGGCCAATGGACGCTCCCCGACGTCATCGTCTACCCGACCGGCGGCGGGGTCGGGCTCATCGGCATGTGGAAGGCGTTTGACGAGCTTCGGAGGATCGGCTGGGTCGAGGGCGACAAGCTCCCGCGGTTCATCGCGGTCCAGGCGGAGGGTTGTGCCCCGATCGTGAAGGCGTTCCATGCGGACAAGCTCGAGTCCGAGCCATGGCCTGATCCGACGACGTTCGCCGCCGGCATCCGCGTACCGAAGGCCCTCGGCGACTTCCTCGTGCTGAGAATCCTCCGCGAGTCGGTTGGTACCGCGATCGCCGTGACCGACGAGCAGATCGCCGGGATGATGCGGTTGGCCGGCGTGAGCGAAGGGCTGCTTCTCTGCCCCGAAGGCGCCGCTGCGCTCGTTGGCGCGCACCTGCTGCGGCAACAGGACTTCATCCTCGAGCACGAGCAGGTCGTCGTGATCAACACCGGCAGCGGGCTGAAATACGCGGAGTCGCTGCAGGGCGAGCCGCCGATCCATCTCGCGAAAGGCGCGCCGCTACCGCGTCTCGAGCGCCAGCCCGCCAACTAGACTGCGGCCGAGCATGCGCGGCATCACCGGCGGACGCGGCATCCTCGGCGGCGCGGTCCTCCTCGCCGTGGGGTGCGGCGTGCTGATGCAGGCGCTCGGCGCCACCGATGCCGGCGCGTATCTGTTCCTCTTCCTCGGGATCGCCTTCGCGTTCGCCTACGTCGCGGGCACGCACCAATTCGTGTACCTCGTGCCGGCCTGCACGATGATCGGCTTCGGGCTGGGGCTCATCATCCCCACGGCGTTCAATCTCCAGGACCAGGCGTCGGGGATCTTCCTCGCGTCTTTGGCGGTCGCATACGTCGTGATCTATCTGCTTTCGCCGAACCGGAAGATCCCGTTGGCAGTCGCGGCGGTCATCGGCGTTGTGGCCCTCGCCGACATCTTCACGACGATCCCGGTCGTGCCCGACGCGCTCAAGCCGTACTTCGTCCCGATCATCCTCATCGTGACCGGCGCCTACCTCATCCTCGAGCCGCGTACGCACTAGGTCACGCTCGGCGGCCTGTCCGGTCGTACCGTTGGCCGCGTGGAGTACGTGCTGCTCGGGGCCCTCGTCGTGTTCATCGTGCTCGCCGTGAGCGTCACCGGCGCGCGTGGCGAGGTCGGCCTGTCCGCGGTCTACGCGCGGATCTGGGGCCGCCTTTCCGGGCGGCGCGTGAGGCACTGAGCCCCGACTAGCATCGTTCTCGTGTCCATCGCCGCCGACGTCCTCGGGCTCGTCGGCAATACCCCGCTCGTGCAGCTGAGCCGGATTGGCAAGGGCCTCAAGCCCCGTCTCGTCGCGAAGCTCGAGATGCTGAATCCGGGTGGCTCGGTGAAGGACCGGATCGGCCTTGCGATGATCGAGGAGGCCGAGAAGCGCGGCGTGCTGAAGCCGGGCGGCACGATCGTCGAGCCCACTAGTGGCAACACCGGCGTCGGCCTCGCGATCGCGGCGACGCTCAAGGGCTATCGCCTCGTGTGCACGATGCCGGACAAACAGAGCCAGGAGAAGCGCGACATCCTCCGCGCCTACGGCGCGGAGGTCGTCATCTGCCCCACCGCCGTGGCGCCGGACGACCCCTCCTCCTATTACAAGGTCGCCGAGCGGCTCGCGAAGGAGCTGCCCGGAGGGTTCATGCCGGGGCAGTACTGGAATCAGCAGAACGTCGCGGCCCACTACAAGACGACCGGACCTGAGCTCTGGACCGGGACCGAGGGGAAGATCACGCACTTCGTGCTCGGCATCGGCACCGGTGGGACGGTGACCGGCGCGGGCCGCTACCTGAAGGAACAGAACCCGAAGATCCAGATCGTCGGCGCCGACCCGGAGGGCTCGATCTACACCGGCGACATCCATCCGTACAAGACCGAGGGCATCGGCGAGGACTTCTGGCCGGGGACGTTCGACAAGACGCTCGTCGACCGCTGGGTGCGCGTCTCCGACCGCGACACGTTCCTCACCGCGCGCCGCATCACGCGTGAAGAGGGGATCCTCGCCGGAGTGTCGTCAGGCACGGCGATGTTCGCGGCGCTCGAGGTCGCGAAGACCCTGGACGAGTCGGCCCTCATCGTCGTGCTGCTTCCGGATTCGGGCAAGTCGTATCTCTCCAAGCTGTACAACGACGAATGGATGCGCCAGAACGGCTTCCTCCAGCGGTTCGCGCACCTCATGCGGGTGGGCGACGTCATCCGCGACCGCGAGCGCGCAACGCCGCAGATCGTGGTCGTCTCGCGAAGTGACACGGTGCGGTCGGCGATCGACACGATGCAGCGCTACGGCATCTCCCAGATCCCGGTCGTCGCCAACGGGACCGCGGCATCGGTGAGCGACATCGTCGGCAGCGTGCAGGAGCGCACGATGCTCGACCGCGTCTTCCGCGAGCCCGCACTCGTCGACGCGACCGTCGAGCGGGTCATGGAGGCGCCGTTCCCCGTGGTCCAGGCCAACGAGGACGTCGAGCGCCTCTACGCGGAGCTGGCCGGGGGGGTGCCCGCGTTGCTCGCCGTCGATGACGGGCGGCCGGTCTCGGTGATCACGAAGGCCGACCTACTCGAATTCGTGGCTCATCAACGCCGCGCCTCGCGCTGACCCCGCGGTCGCCTGCCCGGCGACCTGGCATCGCATCTGCAAACCAGACCCTCCAGACAAAAAGGACCCGGGATGCCAGTTGCGTGCAGGTGCACATGCTTGACTGTGGGCTTCACAGGCACATAGACACCGTCGGTGCGCCCATTGCCGCCGGTCCGCGGTACGAGATCGAGAGGTCGCCGATCACCAGTGGTGAACGAAGAGAACGCGGTCCAGCCGAACGCCGTCGCAGCCGCCGAGGCCGAGCTCCTGCCGAGCTCGGTGCAGAAGAGCGCCGACAAGGTCCTCGAGAGCCTCTGTGACCCGAGCCGACTGCGGATCGTTCAGGCGCTGCGCGCAACGCCGCTGACCGTCAGCGAGCTGTCAAAGGTCATCGCCAAGACCCGCGCGGCGACCAGCCAACACCTAAAGGTGCTCCGCGGCGTCGAAGTGGTGACGTCGGAGCGTCACGGACAGTTCGTCGTGTACTCGCTCTCCGAGCACATCAACGCCGAGGTGCTCGAGAACGTCGCGAATGCCTTCGACCAGCTGAGACCCACCGGGTGAACCGTCGGATCGTCCTCATCGAGGACGATCCCGACATCTCCGCGCTCGTCGTGGACATGCTCATCGACGCGGGCCACGAGGTCGACGTGCGGTCCACGCTGGCCGACGGAACGATCGACCGCGACACCCAGCTCGTCATCACCGACCTCGTCGTGCTGCGCGGCTACGACTTGGAGGCCGCCCGCGCCTGGGTCTCACGGGTGCGCGCGGCGTTCCCCGCAGCCGCGGTGATCGTCTCGACGGCCCATCGCCTGGCTGGCGCCGCCGGCGCGTCGGACCTCGGTGCGGAGGCCGTGCTGACGAAGCCGTTCGACGTGGACGAGTTCACCCGGACCGTGGAGTCGCTGCTCGGCCCCTGACCGTCCCGCGGCGGCCATACTTGACGCGATGGGGAAGGATCTCCGCAAGCAGAGCTTCGAGACGCTCGCGATCCACGCCGGGCAGGAGCCGGAGGTCGCCACCGGCGCGGTCACCGTGCCGATCTTCCAGACGAGCACGTTCGCGCAGGAAGCCGTGGGCAAGGACAAGGGCTTCGACTACGCGCGCACGAACAACCCCACGCGCAAGGCCCTCGAAACGTGCCTCGCCGCGCTCGAGTCGGGGGCCTGGGGCCTCGCGTTCGCCTCCGGGATGGCCGGCGAGGACGCGATCGCACACCTGCTCAACACCGGCGATCACGTGGTCATGGGTGACGACGTGTACGGCGGCACGTACCGGCTGTTCAAGCGGATCTTCGAGCGTCATGGCATCGGGATGACCGCGGTCGACATGCGTCAGCACGCTGCGGTGAAGCGCGCGCTCACGAAACAGACCAAGCTGCTGTGGATCGAGTCGCCGACGAACCCGATGCTCAAGGTCATCGACATCACCGCGATGGCCGAGCTCGCCCACAAGGCCAAGGCGCTCGCGGTCGTGGACAACACCTTCGCGAGCCCGTACCTCCAGCAGCCGCTGCTCCTCGGAGCGGACCTCGTGACCCACTCGACGACGAAGTACCTCGGCGGCCACTCCGACGTGGTCGGCGGCGCGGTCGTCGGCAATTCGCCGGACCTGCACGAGCGGCTCAAGTTCATCCAGAACGCCGCCGGCGGCGTGCCCGGGCCGTTCGACAGCTGGCTCGTGCTGCGCGGCGCCAAGACGCTCGCGGTTCGGATGGAGCGGCATTCGGCCAATGGCCTCGCGATCGCGGAGTGGCTCGCCGAGCACCCGAAGGTGAAGACCGTGAACTACCCGGGTCTGGCGACGCATCCGCAGCATGCCCTCGCGCGGCGGCAGATGCGCAGCTTCGGCGGGATGCTGAGCTTCGAGCTCCGGTCGGGCGGGGAAGCCGCGGCGAAACGCGTCGCGGCGCGCACGAAGATCTTCGCGCTCGCGGAGTCGCTCGGGGGCGTCGAATCGCTCATCGAGATCCCGCTCGCGATGACCCACGGCTCGGTGAAGGGCACCAAGCTCGCGCCGCCTGCCGGCCTCATCCGCCTCTCGGTCGGCATCGAGGGCGTGGGCGATCTCATCGCGGACCTCGCGCACGCGATCGGATGAACCTCGCGATCGCTTTTGGCGCCGGGATCCTGTCGTTCGTCTCGCCGTGCGTGCTCCCACTGGTGCCCGCGTACCTCGTGAACCTGGCCGGCGAGACCGCGCTTTCCGGTGCGGATCGCAGGCGGACGATCGCGCACGCTGCGGCGTTCGTCGCCGGATTCAGCGCGGTGTTCACGCTGCTCTGGGTCGGCATCGCGCTCCTCGGGGCGCTCGGCGCCGATCTTGTCACCTGGCTGCAGCGGATCGGGGGATTCATCCTCATCGTGCTCGGGATGCACATGCTCGGACTCATCACCATCCCGTTCCTCGAGCGGACCACCGACCTCCATCTCGAGGGCACATCGTCCGGCTACCGGCGGTCGATCCTCATCGGCGTCGCGTTCGGCGCCGGCTGGACCCCGTGCATCGGGCCGTACCTCGCGCTCATCCTCACGATCCTCCTGAACAGCGACGTCGCATCGGGAGCGGTCCTGCTCCTCGCCTACTCGCTCGGGCTCGGCGTGCCGTTCCTCCTGGTCGCGGGCGGGTTCGGCAGCGTGCGCCGCGCGCTCGATTGGGTGCGCCTCCACATCCGGGCGGTCAATGCGGTCGGCGGTACGCTGGTCATCGTGATGGGTCTGCTTCTCCTATCGGGTCAGCTCACGCGGCTGAACCAGCTGTTCAATTTCCTGCCGCTGCTGGGTTAGCCGAGGTGGCGCCGACCCCGCGCGCGCTCGAGACCACGCGGCTACAGCTCCCGCGGTGGATCACGGCGCTGTTCGTCGCGATCATCGCGATCGCGTCCGCGGTCGCGCTCATCGTGCCGCAGCTGCAGCAGCGCGAGTATGTCGGGCAGACGAAGGTCGGCGTCATCACGAGCGTGGTCGACGCACCGGACACCGCCGGCCGGGTCGGCTCGACGGCCCCGGACTTCCTGTGGCTGCAGCCCGCCGGAGACTCGACTCGGCTCAGCGCTCTTCGGGGCAAGCCGGTGGTCCTGAACTTCTGGGCCACCTGGTGTGCGCCGTGCCGGGCCGAGATGCCCCTGCTCGAGCAGGCCGCCCGCGACAATGCGGGCATCGCGTTCTACGAGATCGACCTTGATGAGGACGGTGGGAAGGTCCGCGGGTTTTTCGATTCGCTCGAGATCCAGCACCTCGTTCCGCTCGTGGACGTCGGGAATGCCGTCGCCCGCGCATACGGCCTCGGACAGGGCGTGCCGACCTCTTTCTTCATCGACAGCGGCGGCGTCGTCCGCGCGGTGGCGCTCGGCGCGATGGACACTGCCACGATCGCCAAGAACCTGAGTACCGTGACCCAGTGACCACCGATGTGCGGCGGATCGACCGCCCAGCGCCGCCCCGCCTCTACCGCGAGGGCAAGCTGACCGACGTCGACCGCTCACCCCCGCCCGAGCGCGCGATCTCGATCATTGTCGACGGCGAGGAGCTCGCGACGATCGCATGCTCACCGGTCCGCGTCATCGCGCTGGCCCTCGGCTTCCTCCGGGTCGAGGACATCATCCAGCGCGCCGAGGACGTCGCACTCATGGAGGTCTGCGACGAGGAGACCGTGGTGAAGGTGCGCCTCGCGCCCACCGCGCGCGCCGTCCCTCACGACCGCAAGCGGATTCTCACCTCGGGCTGTGCCCGTGGCGTCACGTTCTCGCTCGACGTCGTGCCGGTCGAGGGCGGCATGGGCGTGCGGCCCGAACAGCTGATGGTCTGGATGGAGGAGCTGCTCGACAAGGCGGCTGGATACAGGGAGCATGGCGGGACACACACCGCCGGCCTGTTCGGCGACAGGGGTCTCCAGCTGCTGGCCGAGGACATCGGCCGTCACAACACCGTCGACCGGATCGCCGGCGAAGCGCTTCTTGCCGACATCGACACGCGCGGCAAGGCGATCCTCACCTCGGGCCGCATCTCGAGCGAGATGCTCGTCAAGGCCTCACGGCTCGGCTGCGGGATCGTCGCGTCGCGCACGAGCCCGACCGAGCTCGCAGTCTCGCTCGCGATCGAAGCGAACATCGCGCTCTGCGGGTACGTCCGCCGCGATCAGCTGCGGATCTACCACGACGCGGGGCGAATCGCGATCTAGAGCGTCGCGATCATCTCCGCGTGCTCGCGCTCGTGCGGGCCGAGCCACGAGATCGCGCTCGACTTGGGATCCCAGCTCGCCGGGCCGAACGGCCCGGCGTCCTCCGGCCACCGCTCCAGCTCCGCCAGCAGATCCGAGCGGCTCGCATCGAGCTCCGCGCGCACCGCTGGGTAGGTCCGTGCGCGCCGTGGCGCAACCTGGCTCTCGTTCCAGGCATCGAAGCGCGGCGCCGTCCACGGCCAGGTCCACGTGATGCCCGCGCGCACGTCCGCGATGGCCTGGCGCACCGCGAGGTCGTAGCCGATGAGGTGGGCGAGCAGGTCTTTTGAGGTCCAGCTCTGGCCCGGGAGGATCGTCTCGGCGAGCGTTCGGTCGTCGTGGCTCGCCAGGACGTGCTCCAGTTCCGCGCGCGCGGCGCGGACGTCGGCGAGGAACTCGGCCTTGCTCACGACCCCAGTAGCGCGACGCCCTGACTCGGGTTCAGATCAGGTGAGCGCAGCCTGCAGCTTGGCGAGGTACGAGTCGATGCCCCGGGTCTGGCCGGTCAGGCGCATGACCGTGCGGAATAGCGGGTTGTAGACCTCACCGCGCTCGGTGATCGTGAGCGTCGAGGCCTCGTGGCCCTCCGGCGCGATCTCGAACGTCCACGACCCGCCGAACGCCTTCTCGCCGATGATCTTCCTGACCAGCAGACGCGGCGCGTCCTGCTCGACCACCTCGGTCTTGTTGTCGCCTCCCCAGCCCTTCGTCGCGACCGGATCGTTGATCAGGCCCCACACGATCTCCGGCCGCGCGGGCAGCCGGCGAGAGCGCGTCGCGACATGCGACGCGGGCAGAGCGGAGCCGAAGCCGAACGCGCCGAGCACGATCGCCGCCAGGACCGCGAGGGGATAGAGGATGCCGCCCACGGGGCGAGAGCCTACGCCCGCGCCGAAAGCACGTCGCTCCACCCGACGTAGCCGATGTCCCTGAGGAGCGCATGCGTGGGCGCAGCGCCGCCCCCATCACGCGCGACCTCCTCTCGCACCGCCTGCGCGAGCGCGGCGTAGAAGCGCGCGCCGTCGCGCGCGTCCGATTCGAGCGCATCGGCGAGCGTGAGAGCCTCGTCGTGACGGCGCGTTGCCACGGCCGCGGCGGCCAGGAATGGCAGCCGGGTCGTCACGTTCTGCGGCGTTGCGTCGATCGCGACGCGGTCCCCGGTGAACGCCAGGCCCATTGCTTTGAGCGCGTCGCGTACCACCTTCTCGTATGCGATCTCGTCGACCCGGCGGATCAGCGCGCGTGCCTCGTCTGGACGACCGGCGCGCGCGTGCACGACCGCTCCGTTCGCGAGCATGATCCCGGCGGACACGCAAAACACGGTCGCGGGCGATGTTTGGATCAGCTGGTCGGTATCCGTGGCGAGGCGAGCGACCTCGCTCCACTCGCCGCGCGCGAATGCCAGCTGCGACGCATAGACCTCGGCGTGCGTTCGCAGGTGCGGTCCGGCCTGCCGGCTCGCGGCCCACAGACGCTCCGCGACCGACGCGAGCTCCGGGAGGGAACCACGGCGGAGCGCGATGAGGGCGCGGCCGCGGAGGTACTCCATTCGGTCCAGCTCGGTCGTCGCGCCGGGGAGCGCCTCCATCTTTTCGAATACCGCGAGCGCATCGGCGATGCGCATGGCCCGGATATGGTTCTCCGCCTCCCAGCCCAAGATCTCGCGCCGGGTCGCGGGGTCGCTCCGCTCCGACAATCGCAGCGCTTCTGCAAGCAGCTCGGGATCCGCCACCTCTGAGCCGGGATCCATGTCGCGGAACGCCGAATACACGAGCACACGGGCGAGGATCCCCGGGTCACCGCCGGCGCGCGCGATCTTCTGGCCTTCCACCGCGAGTGCGCCTCGCTCGGCCGGCGTCGGGACACGGCGGAACGAGCCGATGCGCATGAGCACCTTGAGAGCGCCGATGTAGAGCTCGGCCGGCGCGCCCCCGGCGGCTAGGTAGTGCTCGCGAGCGTCCTGGTAGGCCTGCCATGCATCGTCGCCGTGGAGGTCCTGCGCGTACGCGTCAGCCAGACCGTGCTTCGCCTCCGCTCGACCACGCTCGTCGTCCGCGAGCGCGTACGCCCGATCGAAGAACGCGGCCGCGCGATCGGCCGCGAACAGCGCACCTTGCTTGCGGCCCGCGGCGAGGTGCGCGAGATGCGCGTCGCGCCGCATCCCGGCGAGTGCGTCGTCTCCGTGCCAGACCCACTCGGCCTCCGCTCCGCCGAGCGCGGCCCACCAGTGGTGGGCGATCACCTCGACGTCGTCGAGCCGCGCCTCGCGCGCGAAGCGGGCGTGTAGACCCATGCGGTCGGCAGCGAGGAGCCGTCCATATGCCACGTCGCGGAGGAGCGAGTGGTGGAAGCGGTAGCGGCCGTCGACGGGATCGAGGTACTGCCGCTCCGCAAGGCGCGTGAGCGCGCGCGCGGCGCCTACGGCATCGCGGCCCGAAAGCATTGCGGCGTCCGCGGGCGCGAAGGTCTCGCCTACGACCGCGCCGTGGGCGAGGAGCGCGCGGTCGTCCGCATCCAGATCGTCGAGCCGTGCGCCGAGGGCCCCTTGCAGGGTCAGCGGCAGGTCGCCGCTGGGATCGAGCGCTCGCGCGAGCTCCACGATGAACAGCGGATTCCCGCCCGCCCGCGCGATCGCGCCGGCGTCGTCACGGCCTGCGCTCGATGCGAGCGCCCGCGCCGACTCGGGCTCGAGCGCGTCGAGGCCGATGAAGAAGCGATCGCCGCTCGGGCGGATGCCCGCGGCCTCGGCGAACTCCGGGCGCGCGGTGGCGATCACGAGCACCGGCTCGCCGGCGAGGCTTAGACGATCGATGAGTGCCACGACCTCGGGCGCGGCCCAATGCACGTCCTCGACCCAGAGTGCGATGGGCCTCTGCGCCGCCAGGCCGCGAACCAGCTTGCGCCACGCGTTGAGCAGCTCATCGTCGCGTTCGTTCTTCCCGAGTCCGGCGAGCGACCTGCTCGCGCGGATGCCCGCGGAGTGGGCGAGCGCATCGCGCACGCGCGTCCGCTCGGCCGGATCTTCGATCGCCTCGGCGACGAGCACCTCGAGTGCGTCCTCTCCCCGATCGCCGAGCAGCAGCTCGCGAAGAGGCGCAAGCGCACCGACTTCGCCCCCCGGCCGGCAGCGCGCCGCGAACAGGCGGACCTCGGGGTTGCCAGCGAGAAACTCCTCCACCAGACGGGTCTTGCCCTGACCGGGTGGACCAGAAACGAGCGCGAGCACGGAGCGCGTTTTCGCCCGCCGGCTCGCGAGGTTCAGGAGCTCGAGCTCGGGATCTCGGCCGACGAACGGCAGTCGCCGGCGAGCGCTGGTGCCGCGAAGCTCCTCAAGCGCCCAAACTGCGAGCGCACCGAGGCCCTTGAGCTCGACCGTCCCAAGCGGCGTGAACGTCGCGATGTCGACCGTCGTCTCGTGCGCCACGGGGCCGACGAGCACCTGCCCCGGCTCCGCGCGCTGCTGGAGCCGCGCGGCGGTGTTCACGACGGCGCCGACGCTCATCTGCTGTTTCGTGTCCGCGGCGGCCGCGAGGTCGACGATCGCCTCGCCGGTCTCGAGGCCGACCCGCACGCCGAATGGGATCTCCGCGGCCGAGCGCGACGCAGCCCACGCTCGCGCGCCGGCTGCGGCACGGAGCGCGCGCTCCGGGTCGTCGGGGTGCGCGAGCGGCGCGCCGAAGAGCGCGTAGATCGCGTCACCGATGTACTTCTCGACCGTTCCGCCCTCGTGCTCGATGACGCCGCGGAGCTCAACGAACGCGCGATCGAGGGCCGCCTTGAGCCGCTCCGGGCCGAGGGAAACGGTGAGCTCGGTCGACCCAACCACGTCGATGAACAGGGAGGTGACGAGGCGCCGCTCCTCGTGTCCCCGAGCTGCCACGGGCCGAATCCTACGAGGGGTACTCCGTACTGGCCCGCTCCCATCGTGCTCCGGCCCACAGCGGCGCGGGCCGAGATTCCCGGGCTCGCGGCATCGGCCGGGGCGCCCGAGCGGTCTCGCAGTCTGGCGCCACGGCTCGATAACGGTGATCCGGGACGGTCGCGATGCCGCGCGCACGGTCGAGCGAGCCGCGGCGATCGAGGCCGCCGGCGAAGGTCGACGGCACGCTGATGCTCACCCTCGGGCTCTGTTACCTCCCGGCTCTGATGCGTCTGGTCGTCATCCCCCTGCTCCTGACGCTGCTGGACGGCCTCTTCGGCTGATCGTGCCTCTCGTACACTCCGCCTAGAGATACCGGCGCTCACGCGCCAACGAGGAAGTGACCATGCCGTTCAACCTGGGTGGACCGGAGCTCGTCTTCGTCCTCATCATCGTGCTCATCGTCTTCGGGGCGGGGAAGCTCCCGACCGTGTTCGGCCAGCTCGGCAAGGGCGTCCGCACCTTCCGCGATGAGGCGGAGAAGAAGGACGGCGAGCCGCTCGCGTCGACGGCGACCGGGACCGTCGCGGCGCCGGGCGTCAGCAAGTACTGCTCGAGCTGCGGGAAGCCGAACGCCAACGGCGCGAAGTTCTGCGCGAGCTGCGGGACACCGCTCGCGGCCTGATCGGTCCGCGGTGAAGGCACCGCGAGTCGCGTTCGTCGGCCGCCACAACAGCGGCAAGACGACGCTCCTTGTAAGCGTGCTGCCGCTCCTGGTCGCCAAGGGCATTCGCGTCGGCTACCTGAAGCACGCCCACGCCGGATTCGAGATCGACCAGCCGGAGAAGGACAGCTACCGCATCCGCCGCACCGGGGTCAGGCAGACGATCGTGACAGGCGGCGGCCAGACCGCGGTCATCGACGACGCGGAGGACCTCGGGCTCGACGCGGCGATCGCGCGGTACGCGCGCGACGATCTCGATCTCCTGGTGGTCGAGGGCTTCAAAGCCGAGCCGTTGCCGAAGATCGAGGTCGCGCGCCGCGTGCTCTCGACCGAGCTGCTCTGCCTGAACGACCGTAACCTCGTCGCGACCGTGACCGACTTCGACGTGAGTCCGGACGTGCCGCACTTCGGCCCGGGCGACGCGCCCGCGATCGCGGACTTCATCGCCTCGCGGATCAGCCGGTGAGCGTGTCGGCGGCGATCATGGCCGGCGGCAAGAGCACGCGGATGGGCCAGGACAAGGCCTGGATCGAGCTCGACGGCGAGCCGCTTATCACGCGGGTGGCCCGCGTGCTCGGCGAGGTCGCCGACGAGGTCCTCGTGGTCGCGAACGATCCGCGCTACGAGACGCTCGGGCTCAGGGTGGTGCGGGACAGGTACCCGCAGGGTGGCGCGCTCGGCGGCATCGCGACCGGCGTCGGCGCGGCGGCGCACGACACCGTGCTCGTCGCGGCGTGCGACATGCCGTTCCTCTCGCCCGACGTCTGGCGCCTGCTGCTCGGCCATGCCGGCGAGGCCGACGTGGTCATCCCGCGCGTGGCCGGGGAGTACGAGACGATGCACGCCCTCTACCGCAAGACGTGCCTCCCGCAGATGGCCCGCGCGATCGCGGAGAACCGGTTGCGGGTGATCTCGTTCTTCGACGCGGTGTCGGTGAAGGCGATAGACGAGGCCGAGCTTCGCTCGGTCGACCCGACGTTCCGCGCGTTCACCAACGTGAACACGCCCGAGGAGCTGGCTAGCGCGCTCGGGATCCTGTAGCCAGCCGACTTCGCCGCAGCAGCTCCAGGTGCTTTCGGCGGTGCTCGGCGCTGTGTCCGACCGCGTCGAACGGCCACTGGGCCGCGCGCTGCTTCCGGAAGTACTCGGGCGGCGCGCTCCGCAGCGCCTTCAGCATCGCGCGCTGCGCGGCGCGGTGCTCGGCCACGATCGTCCGGGCCGGCGTGCGGTGCGAGCGCTTGTAGATGCCCGCGTTGGTGTCCTTGAGCGCGCCCGTCTTCGGCGGTTCATAGGGCCGAAGCGGACTCTTGTCGTTCGCGGTCACCCGGGCCTGCCGGAACTTCCAGGCGTTGATGTGTGCGAGGACGTCCTTCGCCGTGAAGCGGATCGGGGCTTCCTCGCGCATCGCCGGCTTGGGCCAGTCCGCCGGCGCGAAGGTACGTACGACGGCGTCGAGGGCCCTGTACTCGGCCTCGACGCGCCTGATGACGCTCGCCCGGGTGTGGGTCATGCCTTCGCGCGGACGCGCTCGAGCTTCCGGTGGCGAGCGACGTCGCAGTGCGCGCGGGCCTGCCACTCGTCCGGATCATCCTCGCGGCAGTCGTACGTGCGGCAGTGCTCGGGCCGTGTGGCGTAGATGCCGCACTGCAGGTGCTTGGTGTCGAACGCATTGCACGCGATCATCGGCTGGCGGCCGTCGGGCTGCTGAGCCCAGCCGATGACGTGGACGTCGGTGCCCGCGGCCTGATAGATCGGACGGATGTCCGACAGCTTGAACCAGGTGTCGCTGTCTTCCATGAACTGTTTCCTGCAGCAGGGCGCCTCGCAATTGTGGCAATCGGGATACTTCGGAATGACCGCCATGAGGCAACTCCCCTGCATCCGCGTGGACCTGAAAGACTGCGCTCGATGGTAGGTGACGCGACCGCCTTCAGGGAGCAGATCGGGGCGTTCGTTCACGAGCGGTACGCGCTCGACCCGACCGCCGCGACGATCGCCGGACTGCACGACCACGATGCGCGGTTTGCCGACTTCAGCCTTCGGGGCTTCGCTGAACGTGAAGCGGCCAGCGCCGCGTGGCTCCATGCCTTTCAGTCGTACGACCCGTCGTCGTGGAGCGCCGCCGATCGCACCGACCTCGCGCTGGTCCTCGGGGACCTTCGGGGCGAGCGGGCCGTTCGGCCGTTCGAGCGGCACCGCCGCCAGCCGTCCCTCTATTCCGACGCGATCACCCGCGGCGCGTACTACGCGCTCATCCGCGAGGAGGGTGACGTCGAGACGCGGCTCGGCGCGCTCGCCGAGCGGCTTGAGCAGGCCCCGGCGGCGCTGGGCCACGCGGTCACGAATCTCGATCCCGAGCGCGTCCCACCGGTGTACGTCGTCGTCGCGGGCGAGAGCGCGACGGCCGGGGCGACGTTCGTGCGCGCCGTCCTCCCGTCGCTCGCGCCCGAAGGTTCGAAGGCGAAGGCCGCGCTCGCCGGGGCGGGGAAGCGGGCCGGTGACGCGCTCGACCAGTACGCCTCGTGGCTCCGCGACGACCTCATGCGCCGGTCGAAGGGCAGCTTCGCGATCGGCCGGGACGCCTTCGACGCGCTCCTGCGCGACAAGGAGCTCCTTCCGTACGACGCGGTCACCCTCAAGGCCTGGGGCGAGGAGCTCTACGCCGAGACGGCCTCGCGGCTCGCCGACGCGGCGCGCGCGCTCGGCGATACGGACTGGCGCGACAGCGTCGACCGGCTGCGCAAGGTGCATCCGGCCGAGGGCGAGCTCGTGGCC
This sequence comes from Candidatus Limnocylindria bacterium, assembly GCA_036375335.1. Classification (GTDB taxonomy): domain Bacteria; phylum Chloroflexota; class Limnocylindria; order P2-11E; family P2-11E; genus UBA4735. Next base: position 147 of record DASUSA010000081.1, on the reverse strand, counting down.
GCGTATCGCAGCGACATGGAGCGGTCACGCGCGGCGACCGCCGTCGCCGACCTCGCCGCCTTCCCGCCGGGCGAGTCACTCACGGTCGAGGCGATGCCCGACTTCGCCCGGCCGACCCTGCCGTACGCCGCGTACGTCCAGCCCGGG
>DASUSA010000080.1:0-7161 GCA_036375335.1 Candidatus Limnocylindria bacterium | reverse complement strand
GTCTTGCTCGGCATCGCGGGATTGCTCGATCCGAGCGGGGGCGGCGGGTCCGAGGGCACGCTCGCCACACATGGCCGGACCGGCATCGTGTTCCAGGATCCGGAGACCTCGCTGGTCATGGCCCGCGCGGGCGATGACGTCGCGTTCGGTCTCGAGAATCTGTGCGTCCCGACCGCGCAGATCTGGCCGGCGGTGCACGCGGCGCTCGCGAGCGTCGGCTTCCCCTACCCCGATGACCATCCGACCGGCGCGCTCTCGGGCGGGGAGAAGCAGCGCCTCGCATTCGCCGGGGTGTTCGCTCTGGGGGCGGAGATCCTGCTCCTCGACGAGCCGACCGCGAATCTCGATGCCGATGGCGCGCAGCTCGTGCGCGGCCTCATCGCGCAAGCTCGCGAGCAGGGCCGCACGATCGTCCTCGTCGATCACGACATCGCGGAAGCGCGCCCGCTCGTCGACCGGGTCGTCGAGCTCGCACCGGTCGCCGAGATCGGGATGGCGAGCGAGGAACGATCCGGAGCTCCGGGTGCCGCGCTCGTGACCGCGCGCGACGCCGCGTTCCGCTACCCGGCGAGCGACGGCCTCGCGCTCGACGGCGTCGATCTCGAGGTCCGCGCCGGCGAGGCGGTTGCGCTCACCGGCCGGAACGGCTCAGGAAAGTCGACATTCGCCCTGCTGCTCGCGGGCCTGATCCGCCCGACTCGCGGCAGCGTGAGCGGCGCGGACGGCGCGGTCCTGGCGCGCCTTCCCGCCGCGGCCCTCGTCCGGCGGGTCGGCACGGTGTTCCAGGATCCCGAGCACCAGTTCGTGCGCGGCCGGTCCGACGACGAGCTCATGGTCGGGCCACTGCGCACCGGGGTCAGCACCGACGCGGCCCGGGCGCGCGCGGTGGAGTTGCTCGCGCGCCTGCGGCTCGCGCCGCTCGCGGCGGCGAATCCGTTCACACTCTCGGGCGGCGAGCAGCGCAGGCTTTCGGTCGCGACGGCCCTGGCGACGCATCCGCCGCTGCTCGTTCTCGACGAACCGACCTTCGGTCAGGATCGGGCGACCTACGCGGAGCTCGTCGCGCTCCTGCGCGACGCGCGCGACGCTGGCCGAGGCATCGTCTTCGCCACGCACGATCGCGCGCTCGTGAGCGCGCTCGCCGATCGCGAGCTCCGTCTCGAGGCGGGCCGCGCGGCATGATGCTGCTGGCGCCGCTCCGACCCGATTCGCGGGCGGCCCTCGCCGCGGCGAACCCGCTGGCGAAGCTCGGCGCCGCCGCGATCGTGATGCTCGTGCTGTTCCTGTCGGTCGATCCGGTGACGCCGCTGCTGCTCGGCGGCATCGCGGCCGCGGTCCGGCTGTCGGGGATCCCGCCACGCGCGCTTCTCGGCCGATGCGCGCCGCTCCTCGTCGCGGCGATCGGCGCGTCCGTCGTGAACGGGGTGTTCGGGGGCGGCGGACCGTCGCTGGTCGCCGGGATCGCCACCGGCCTGCGGCTGATCGCGATCGCGCTTGCCGGCATCGTCGCGTTCGTCACGATCGATCCGACGGACTTGGCCGACGCCCTCATCCAACACCTGCACGCCTCGCCGCGGTTCGCCGTGGGCGCGCTCGCCGCGTTCCGGCTCCTCCCGATCTTTGCGACGGAATGGGAGACGATCGGCCTCGCGCGGCGGGCCCGGGGCATCGACGATGGCGGCGGCTTCCTGCACCGGGCTGCGTCCTTGCGCGAGCGCTCGTTCACCATGCTCGTCGCGGCGATCCGCCGCGGTGTGCGGCTCGCGCTCGCGATGGACGCGCGGGGCTTCGCCACACCCCGCTCTCGATGCCGGACCATCGCGCGCCCGCAGCCGTTCACCGGCCGCGATCGGATGCTGTTGCTCGCCGCGGTGGTCCTCTCGGTCGGCACGATCGTTCTCGGACAGCTAATCGGTACCTGGCGGCCGTTGCTCGCTCAGTACTGAACGGGGACCACCAGCGTGCGCCTCAGAGCTGCCGCTCGAACACGAACATCGTCTCAGGCCACCGCGTCCGGTAGCCCGCGTCACGCGCAACGCGCCACTGCGCCTCAGGCGCCGCGATCCCCGCACGGGCAAGGCGCTCGGCCCTGGCCTCGGCGCGCAAGGCGCGGAGGAGTTGCCGCAGGCCGGTTGGTGTTCCCGCGAGCGCCTCCACCCGTAGCCGCGCGCCGTGCTCGCGGTCGCGGACGGGCCTGGCGATCGCGGCGCCCGAGACACGTCCAGGCGCACCGATCGCGTAGCACCGAGCTTCTCGGATGGCCCGCACAACGTCATCCCGAATGAGGCTCCGGACGAAGTGGGCTTCGTACAACATCGCGCGCCGCTCGCGGAGGACCCTCCAGACCGCGGCCACCTCAACGCGCGTCGCGCGCCGGGGACGTTCGCCCGTCGACGCCTGAGCTGAATAGTGGCCGACCCGCGCGATGCGGTGGAAACCGAAACGACGCATGAGCCGATGCACCGCGATGTTGTCCTCCGCGGTGTCAAGCCTCGCGATCCGTGCGCCCAGCCGCCGCGCTCGGTCGAGCCGGTGCTGCAGGAGGGCCGTTGCGACGCCGCGCCGGCGGAATCCGGGATCGACCCGCAGCGCATGTAGCCATGCCTCGCGGTCAGTGCTCAGCGTCAGCTTCGCGATGCCGATCACCCGTCCGTCCTCGACCGCGACCCAGAGCCGCCCCTTCCGGTCGCGGACCCACGCGTCGAAGACCGCTGGGATGTAGTCGTCGGACCAGATGCGCGCGCACAGTGCGCGAACGGCGCGGCGGTCGCCTGGCTGCGCGGCCCGGATCCTCACCGGGGACGGACTGCTTCGACGCGGATCCAGTCGTACATCACCTGAGCGTCAGGAGATAGCGCACGAGATCGTCGAAGTCCTCCTGGCTCATGCCTCGAGTGAGGCCCCGCGGCATGGTGTCGGGATAGCCCGGGACGACATACGCGCCGGGATCCAGGACCGACTGGCGCACGTAGTCCTCGGCGCTGGTGCCCGGCTTCCGCGTGTCCGCGACGGTCCCGATGTGCGTAAGCGTCGGCCCACCGCTGCCACCGTCGGTCCCGATCTGATGGCAGGTCGCACAGCTCTTCTCGCGATAGACCTGCGCGCCCCGCGCGACCGGCTCGGTGGCCCTCGGTTCTGCGCAGCCGACCGCGAGCACGCACGCCGCGAGTGCGAGCGCGAAAAGCCGCATCATCCGCGCGTGAACAGTACGGCGGCCCTGCGTGGCGCGACGGTCGTGCTCGGCGACCGCGCGGTCCTGCGCGCCCTCGATCTCGAGATCCGTCCGGGCGTCACCGTCGTGCGCGGGCCGAACGGGAGCGGCAAGACGACGCTGCTGCGCGCGCTCGCGGGTCTCGTACCGCTGAGCCGTGGGGCGCGCGAGGCCGCGGCGCGGACCCTCTACCTGGGCCAGCGCGCCGGGCTGCTGCGCGGCCTCTCGGCGCGCGACAACCTTCGCTTCCTCGCCTCGTTCCGCGGCGATCCGGCGGACAGCGTGGGCCCGGCCCTCGCCGCGTGGGGGATCGCGGCGAAGTCGGCCAGCCGGCCAGTCGAGTCGCTGTCGGCCGGCGAACAGAAGCGCGTTGCGCTCGCGCGGATCGATGTCGAGCGCTGCGACCTCGTGCTGTTGGATGAGCCGTTCGGCGAGATCGACGACGACGCGGCGGCGCGGCTCCTGCGGACGATCCGCCGGCTGGCCGGTGAGCGGCGGAGCGTGGTCATCGCGACGCACGGCCGTTTCGAGCTCGACGGGGGCGCCAACGAGGTGGTCCGGCTCGCATGACGCTGCAGCGGATCGGGCTCGTCGCGGCCCGTGAGGCGCAGGCCGAGCGCGGGCAGCCGGACGGCCTCATCGCCGCGGTCACGTTCGTGGGCACGCTCATCCTGGTCGAGAGCCTCGCGGTCGGTCCGCTCGCGGCCACGCAGCCCGAGGTCGCGAGCGCGCTCTTCTGGATCGCAATGGTGTTCGCGGCGATCCTTGCGACGACGCGCTCGTTCGAGCGAGAGCTCGAGGACGACGCCATCGATGCGGTGCTCGCGCTGCCCGGCGGTCGCGATGCGCTCTATGCCGGCAAGACGCTCGCGCTCACGGCGCTCATCGCGCTCGTCGCACTGGTGGGCGGCGCGCTGTCGCTGCTGCTGCTCTCGCTCGACGTGGCGCTCGCGGGACATCTCGCTTTCGTGCTGGTCGCGGGTGTGTTCGCGCTCGCGCCGGTGGTCGTCCTCTTCGTCGTCATCGCGCTGCGGCTTCGTTCGCGCGCAGTGCTCGTTCCGATCCTCGCGCTGCCGGTCCTCGTTCCGCAGCTCGTCGCCGCGACGAATGGGACGGCGGCCGCGATCTCCGGGGACGCTGCCGGCGCCCTTGGCTGGGCCGGATTGCTCGTCGCGTTCGCGTTGGTGTATTCAGTTCTCGGCCTTACCATCGTCCCTGCAGCACTCGAGTGATCAGCACGACCGCGAAGACCACTTCTGCACTGCGCGCGCGTCCCCTCCTGGGCGCGGCGAGCCTCGTCGCGCTGTTCGTGGCGCTCTGGATGGCCCTCGTCTGGTCGCCCCCGGACGCCGCGATGGGCAACGTCGTGCGAATCCTCTACGTCCACGTGGCGAATGCCTGGCTCGCGTACCTCGCGTTCGTCGTCGTGTTCCTCGCCAGCGTCGCGTATCTCTGGACGAAGCGCCCCGTCTTCGACGCGATCGCCGTCGCATCGGCGGAGATCGGCGTGCTCTTCACCGGCCTCACGCTCGTGCTCGGCGCCATCTGGGCCCGCCCGACCTGGGGCGTCTGGTGGAGCTGGGAGCCGCGGGTGATCACCACCGCCGTCATGTTCGCGATGTACATCGGCTACCTGCTGCTCCGGAACCTGTCGAACGACCTCGAGCGCCGCGCGACGCGGGCGGCGGTGCTCGGCATCGTCCTGGTGGTCGACGTGCCGATCGTCCACCTCTCGGTCACGTGGATGAACGCCCTGCACCAGCTGCCGAGTGTCCTCCGTCCAGGCCTCGATCCGACGCTCGATCCGTCGATGCTCGCGTCGCTCATCGCGATGACGATCGCCTTCACGTTCCTGTACGCGTACCTCATGAGCGCCCGCGTGGACATCGAGCGCCGGCGCCAGGCCCGCATCCTCGAGGCTCGGGCATGAACATCGACAACCTCGCGTTCATCATGGCCGCGTACGTCAGCTGCTTCGGCGCGTTGGGCCTGTACGTGTGGTCTCTCGCGCGCCGCCGGCGTGACGGTGAGTGAGCGCGGCTAACCGGATCGGCGGCCGCCGCGTGCTGATCATCGCCGCGCTCGCGATCGCCGTGGTCATCGGCTACGTCGCCACCCAGACGCTGCAGAGCGCGGCCGTCTACTACTACACGCCCAGCGAAGCGAAGCAGCATGGATTCGCGGCGGGACAGTTGGTGCGACTCGGCGGGCAGGTCCTTCCCGGCACCCTGACGTACGACCCGACGACCCGCGACCTGCGGTTCAGCATCGGCGACGGCATCACCACGGTGAAGGTCATCGGCTCCGGCGCGCCGCCCGGCCTGCTCCGCGAAGGTGCCGGTGCAGTGGTCGAGGGCAGCTTCGCCCCCGACGGCACGTTCCGCGCGACCCAGGTCATCGCGAAGCACGACGAGGTCTACACGGCGCCCACCGGATCCGCCGTGCCCACGCATCAGACGCCCGCCCCATGAGCTGGGGCGACATCGGCGCCGGCGCGCTGCGGGCCGCGCTCGTGCTTGCGCTCTGGGGCCTTGGCGCGGCGGCGTACGCGGCGTGGAAGCGCGACGCGCGGGCCCTCGCGAGCGCGCGGCTCGTCGCGATCGGCGCGTTTGCTCTCGTGCTCATCGCCGACCTCGCGATGGTCGGCGCGCTCGTCACGCACGACTTCAGCCTCGTGTACGTCGCCGAGAACAACGCGCTCGAGACGCCGCTCTTCTACAGCGCGATCTCGCTCTGGGCGGCGCTTGCGGGCTCGATCCTGCTCTGGACGCTCATCCTCGCGGGCGCCGTCGTGTGGGTCGCGCTCCGCGGCACGCGCTCACTCCCCCGCCTCGCGACGGTCGCGCTCGCGGTGCTGTTCGCGATGCTTTCGTTCTTCCTGGCGCTCGTGGTGACTGCCGCTGCCGATCCGTTCACCCGCCTCGCGGCCGATCAGATCCCGGCCGACGGCAACGGCCCCAACGCGCTCCTGCAGAACCATCCGTTCATGGCGCTCCATCCGCCGCTCCTGTACCTCGGCTACGTCCTGACGAGCGTGCCGTTCGCGTACGCGATCGCGGCGCTCATCCTCGGCGAGACAACCGATCGATGGCTCACCGAGACACGCAAGGCGGCGCTCGCGTCGTGGGCCCTGCTCGGCGTCGGCATCGTCGCGGGCGCGTGGTGGAGCTACGCCGTGCTCGGTTGGGGTGGCTATTGGGCCTGGGACCCGGTCGAGAACGCCGCAATCATGCCGTGGCTCACTGCGACGGCGTACCTGCACTCGGTGATGGTGGAGGAGAAGCGCCGGCTGCTGCGGACGTGGAACATCGCGCTCGTGATCGCCACATTCGCGCTCACCATCCTCGGCACGTTCCTGACGCGCAGTGGCGTCGTCAACTCGGTCCATTCGTTCACCCAGTCGGCGATCGGTCCGCTGCTCCTCGGGTACTTCGTCGCGATCCTGGTCCTCGGCGTCGGGCTCCTGCTCTACCGGATGGACGACCTGGCCGACCGCGGATCGGTCGGCGCGCCGCTCTCGCGCGAGGCGATCTTCTTGTTCCAGAACGTCCTGTTCGTGGCGGCGACCCTGACGGTGCTCATCGGCACGCTCTACCCGCTCGTCGCCGAAGCCGTGAGTGGCGCGCAGCTCTCGATCGGCGCACCGTATTTCGATCGCGTCGAGGTGCCGATCGGCTTGGCGCTGCTGTTCCTGATGGGGATCGGGCCGCAGCTGCCGTGGCACGGTGCCTCGCGGGCCACGCTCGAGCGCCAGTTCACCGCGCCGGCCATCGCCGCCGCGGCGGGCGCCGCGGTCGCGATCCTCTCCGGGATGACCGGCTGGGCGCCTGTCCTCACCTACACGCTCGCAGCCTTCGTGACCGCGACGGTGGTCCAGGAGTTCGTCCGCGGCGTACGGGCACGGCGCACGCTCCACGGCGAGCCCGCCCCGTCGGCGTTCGTCGCGCTGT
>DASUSA010000079.1:0-3485 GCA_036375335.1 Candidatus Limnocylindria bacterium | reverse complement strand
CGCCGCGAGGCTCAGCAGCGCGCCCGCCTGTACGACGAGCGGCACGATGAACCCTTTGCGCCATCCCGCGAATGCACCGGCGGCGAGCGCGATCACGATCGCAACGTCGACCATCGGGCGCGAGCATATGCGGGACTATGCTCTCGCAGGCTCGCGTAGAGGTATGGGAGGGATCAAGTTGGACGACGTTTCCCCCGGGAGGGGCTACGACCGGCGCGCGTTCCTCAAAGTCATGGGTCTTGGCGCTTCGGCGGCGGCGCTGGCCGCCTGCGGCGGCGGAGCCGGGACCGTCGCGACGTCGGCACCGGCCGCGACGCAGGCTGCGGCGACGACCGCTGCGGCGACCGCGAAGCCGACCGGCAACCTGGTCGTGTACACCGCGCTGAACGAGACCACGAACAACGCGTTCACCGACGCGTTCAAGGCCGCCTATCCCGGGACGACCGTCGACCTGCTGCCGCTCGCTGCCGCGGGCGACCTGCAGACCCGGATCACCGCGGAGAAGGCGTCGCCGAAGGCCGACATCTTCATCGGCGGATCGAGCGAGTTCCACGACCCGCTCGGCAAGGCCGGCCTGCTCGAGAACTACGTCTCGCCGAACGCCGCCTCACTGAAGCCCGAGTTCAAGGACGCGGCCGGCTTCTGGACCGGCTGGTACACCGGCATCTTCGGCTTCATCGCGAGCACCGACCGCCTCAACAAGGAGGTCGGCGGCAAGCTCCCGGCGACCTGGGACGACCTGCTCGACCCGGCGTGGAAGGGCAAGCTCATCCTCCCGGACCCGGTGAAGACCGGCGGCGGCTACATCTTCATCGCCACCCAGATCTTCCGGTTCAACAAGGACGAGGGGAAGGCGATGGCCTTCATGAAGACCCTCCACGGCAACATCGCCGACTACATCGGGACCTCGCCCGGCGCGATCGGCGCCGTCTCGCAGGGCCAGTACGTCGGGTGCCCGAACTGGGCCCACGACATCCTCACCGAAAAGGGCAAGAACCCGGGCGTGTCGCTCGCGGTGCCGGCGAACACCGGCTTCGAGGTCGGTGGCATCTCGATCGTGAAGGGTGCCCACAACCTCCCGCTCGCGAAGGCGTTCGTCGACTGGGTCCTCACCCCGGAGGCCGGCGCGCTCAACGTGAAGCTCAGCAACCGCGGCTCCACGCTCGCGTCCGTCGCACCGGCACCGGGCGCCCCGACCCTCGCGTCGGTGTCGCTCGTGAACTACGACCGCCAGTGGGCGACCGACAACAAGACCCGACTCCTGACGCTCTGGCAGCAGACGGTGGGTCGCACCTAGCCTTCACCACGAACTAGACGATGCGCAGCTTGCAGCGCGAGCCGGTCCTCCTGCTCGCGCTGCTTGCTGCCATCGCCCTGGTGCTCGCGTTCATCGTCTACCCGCAGATCCAGGTCGTCCTCGTCCCCGGCGCCGAGGGCTACGTCTCGTTCCTGCAAGGCGGGACCTGGACCTTGCCGCTCACCAACTCCATCAAGATCACATTGCTCTCGACGACGACCGCGGTCCTGCTCGGCTTCGTCTTCGCGTACGCGATGGTCTACACGCCGATGCGGTGGAAGCCGTTCTTCCGCGTCATCGGGATCCTCCCGCTGCTGTCGCCGCCGTTCGTCGTCGCGGCCGTGTACATCCTGCTGTTCGGACCGCGCGGGATCGTCTCGTACGGGGTGTTCGGGCAATCGCCGAGCGTGTTCGGCCTGCTCGGCGTGTGGGGCGTGCAGACGATCGCGTTCTTCCCGTTCGCGTATCAGCTCATCGCCGACGTGCTCTCACGGAGTGACGCGCGGCTCGAGCAGGCGGCGCGGAATCTCGGCGCCGGCCCGTGGCAGGTGTTCCGCTCGGTCACGCTGCCGCTCTCCGGACCGGGCCTCGGCGCGGCCATCCTCACCTGCGCGATCTACATCCTCGAGGACTTCGGCAACCCGCAGCTCATCGGCGGGGGCTTCAACGTGCTGCCGACCCAGGCGTACTCGCTCATCGAGGGGTTCGGCGACTTCACCGGCGCCGCGGCGGTGAGCACGATCCTGCTGCTCCTCGCGCTCTCGCTGTACTTCGCCAAGACGAGCCTGGATCGCGGCCGCTCCTTCGTCACGGTCGGCGGGAAGGCCTCCTCGATGCCGCGACCGCCGGTGCCGCCGATGCTCACCCGGGCGTGCTTCGCCGCATGCCTCGCGCTCGCGGGCCTGATCCTGCTCGTGTACGGCACGCTCATCGTGAGCGCGCTCACGCTGTACTTCCCGACGAACCTGAGCTTCACGGTCGTGCACTTCCAGTACCTGAGCGCGCACGCGACCTCGCTCCAGAACTCGTTCGTCTACAGCATGCTGGCCGCGATCGGCTGCTCGGTCTTCGCGCTGTTCGCGGGCTTTATGGTCCAGCGCGGGACGTGGCCCGGCCGCCGGATCTTCGACTTCCTGCTCATCATGCCGGCGGCGATCCCCGGGATCTTCTTCGGCATCGGCTACCTCACCGCGTTCAACCAGCCGTGGTCGGATCAGCTCGCCGGCTTCTTCGGGCAGCCGGACCTGCGCGCGGAGCTCATCGTCATCGCGCTGCTGTTCTGGAACATCCCGGTGGCGTACCAGGCGATCACCGTGGGCCTCCGCCAGATCGACAAGTCGATCGACGAGGCGGCGACGAGCCTCGGGGCCTCGAGCCTGCGCGGGTTCCGCGACGTGCTCGTGCCGATGCTCGGCGGATCCGTGCAGGTCGGCTTCGTGACGACGTTCGTGCGGGCGGTCACCACGCTCTCGGTCGTGATCTTCCTGTTCACGCCGCGGTCGACGACCGCCACGATCACGATCTTCCAACTGGTGAACGACTTCGACTGGGGCGGGGCAGCGGCGTTCACCGTCGGTGATGTCGGCATGGCGATCATCGTGCTGATCCTCATCCAGCGCCTCGGCGGGCGGCTCGCTGTGACAGGATTCCGTGGTGGCTGACACCGCGCATCTGCGATTGACCCACGTCACGAAGCGGTTCGGCGATTCCGTCGCGGTCGATGACGTGTCGTTCGAGGTCCCGCGCGGCTCGTTCGCAACGCTGCTCGGTCCCTCGGGCTGCGGGAAGACCACGACGCTCCGGATGATCGCGGGCTTCTACGAGCCGGACGCCGGCGACATCGAGCTCGCCGGGAAGCGGATCAACAACCTGCCCGCGCACAAGCGCGGTGCGGCGATGGTGTTCCAGGATTACGCGCTCTTTCCGCACATGTCGGTGCGCGCGAACGTCGGCTATGGGCTGCGCCTGCAGCGGAAGAGCACAGCCGACATCGCGAAGAAGGTCGATGACACCCTCAAGTTCGTCGGCCTGGCCGGACTCGGCGACCGCCAGCCGAACCAGCTTTCCGGTGGACAGCAGCAGCGCGTCGCGGTCGCGCGGGCGCTCGTGGTCGAGCCACAGATCCTCCTGCTCGACGAGCCGCTGTCCAATCTGGACGCGAAGCTGCGCGAGTCGCTGCGCTGGGAGC
>DASUSA010000078.1:0-4330 GCA_036375335.1 Candidatus Limnocylindria bacterium | reverse complement strand
GATCAGGCCGACGTCGAATCCCGCGCCTCGCTCCGATCGCTCGTCCATGCGAACGACGTGCTCCTCGACACGGTCGGCCCGTTCCAGCGGCGCACGAACGCGCTCCTCGACGTCGCGCTCGAACGGCAGGCCGACCTCGTCGACCTTTCCGACAGCGCGTCCTACGCGCGATCGATGAGCGAGCGGAGCGCGGATATCGCGGGGCGGGGCATCGCGGTGCTCACCGGCTGCAGCGCGGTCTCCGCCGTCGTGGCGACGCTCGTGCGAGCGAGCGATGTCGGCGATCCGCTACGCATCGACGCGTGGCTCGCGCCGGCGTCGCGTGACACCGCGAACGTCGCGACCGCGCGATCGTTCGTCACGGCCGTCCGGTCATCAACGACGCGAACGTGCGAGTTCGCGGCGGTGCGCGGGATGGCCGTCGAGAGCGGGCTGTCCGTCCAGCTGCCCGCGATCTGGCCGGGTCTTCGAGCTGCGGCCTTCTGGGTCGATCCGCACACCCGGGGGGCCAGGCCGCTGCTCGGCCTTGCGGCGCGCTCCGCCGTCGCCCGACGCGCGTTGGACCGGCTCGTGCCGCTGGGCGTGCGGCTGGCCCGGCTGGCCGGCACACGCGAGGGCATCTTCGCGGTGCGACTCGAGGGATCCGCTGGGATCGCTCGATGGGTACTGCGCGCGCCGCGCGGGAGCTATCTGCTCGCCCTCGGTCCGGCCACGATCGCCGTGCGCCGCCTCGCCATGGGCGATCGCGACGCTCGCGGCCTCGTGCCCGCGGATCAGCAGGTCACACCCGATGCGCTGTTCGCGTATCTCGATCGCCATGGGATCGACGTGACGCGGGATCAGCCCAGCTTGTAGCCCACGCCCCGCACGTTCGCCGGGATCGGCGCGCCGGCCGCCTCGAGCTTCGAGCGGAGCCGCGCGAGATGGGCCTTCAGCCACTCCGGATCGGGGTCGCGCTCCTCGGGCCAGCCGGCGCGGAGCAGCGCCTTGCGATCGACCAGCTCGCCTGGCCGCGCGGCGAGTGCGCCGAGGAGGCGGAACTCCGTCGGCGTGAGCGGCAGCTCCTTGGCGCCCATGCGCGCGGTGTGCGCCCGACCGTCGATGACGAGGCCCCCGATGGCTGTCGCGGGCCCGGCGTTCGGTGGCGCGCGCCGGAGGAGCGCGCGCACACGCGCGAGCAGCTCCTTGCGGCCGAACGGCTTCTCGAGGTAATCGTCGGCGCCGAGATCGAGCAGCTTTACGCGCTCGTCCTCGCCCTTCTCGCCGGTGAGCATGAGGATCGGGGTCTGGGCCACGGCGCGGATGCGCTTGCAAATCTCGTCGCCGCTCATCTTCGGCAGCCTGCGGTCGAGGATGACGAGGTCCGGCCGATCCTCGGCGTGACGGCGTAGCGCGGTGTCGCCGTCGTACGCGGTGAGGAGGTCGTAACCCTCTGCGCCGAGCAGCGACGCGACCATGCCGACGAGGGCGCGATCGTCGTCGACGATCAGGACGCTCGTCACCGGTCGTCGCCGCGCGCGAGCGGCACGCTGAACGCGAAGACGCTGCCCGAACCGCCGTCCGGCGGATCCTCGAACCAGAGCGCGCCGCCCTGGGCTTCCGCGACCCGGCGGCAGGAGAACAGTCCGATGCCCGCACCGGAGATCTCGTCCGAACCGAGCCGGACGAACGGCTCGAAGATCCGGCGGCGATCCTCCGGTGGGACGCCCGGACCTTCGTCGGCGACCCGCACGATCGCCCGATCCTTCTCCCGCGCGACCGAGACCCTGATGCCGGTACCGGCGGGCGCGTACTTCGTCGCGTTGTGCACGAGGCCGGCGACGACCTCGGCGGTCCGGCGCTTGTCGCCCCTCGCCCACAGCGGCACGCCAGCCCGCGGGCCGCGCAGGGTGTGCTTGCGGGCCATCGGCCCCATCTCGCGGACCGCGGACACCAGACCGGCCCGAAGATCAAACCGCGTGCGGCGCACGTTCATGTCCGGCCGGTCGTCCTTCACCGACGCAAGGATCTTGTCGACGAGCTGGTCGAGGCGCTCGACCTGGGCGGTCGCCTCGGCGAGGGGCAGGCCGTGGCCGTTCTTGCTCTTGCGGGTCTGCTCGGCAAAGAGGTCGAGATAGCCACGGACGACCGACAACGGCGTACGCAGGTCGTGCGTGACCACGGCCACGAAGTCCGAGCGCGCGCGGTCGAGCTCGCGCAGCCGCTCCGATGTCCGCCGCTCGAGCGCGTAGAGCGAGGCCTTGTCGATCGCAAGTGCGGCCTGGTTGGCGAGCGCGCCGACAAATGCGACCTCGGTCTCGGCGAACTCGGCCTGTCCTGGCACATGCAGCGCCACTGCGCCGACTAGCCGGTCGCCGGCGATGAGCGGGAGGGCGAGGCCGTCGGCCGCCGCCACCGGTCGCGTCTCGGCCAGCGCGGTCCGCGCGGCCGCCAGCGCCGACCGCGGCAGGTCTCCCGACCGCGCGCGGAGCACGGGCTCGCCGCTCTCGTCGCGCAGCAGGATGCCGCCCGAGGCTCCGGGGAACACCCGCACGAGCCGGTCGACGACGAGACCGAGTACTTCGTCGAGCTCAAGTGTCGAGGTGAGCACATTCGACACCTCGAACAGCGCGGAGACCTCACGAAGCTTGCGTTCGGCGTCGCGCTGCAGGCGGCTTTTCTCGATGATCCCGGCCACCTGATTCGCGATCGTCTGCAGGAAGTCGATCTCGCCGCGCTCGAATTCGCGCAGCTCGACCGTCTGGACATTCATGACGCCGATCACCTCGTCGCGGATGACCAGTGGCACGCTGAGCATCGAGGTGAATCGGTCCACGTCGACCGACGGCACGACCTTCCAGCGTGGCTCGGCGTGCACGTCGCGGACCGTGAGCGGCACGCGCGCGTTCGCCACCCAGCCGGTGATGCCCTCGCCCAGGCGCAGCGTGGCCTTGCCGATGGCCCGCGGGTTGAGGCCGTTGCTCGCCACGAGGCGGAGCAGGCCATCACGCTTCTCGACCAGATAGAGCGAGGAAACCTCGGCGTGCATCGCATCGGTAGTACGGTCGATCACGATCCGCAGCATCTCGTCCCAGTCGCGGGTCGACGATGCGAGCTGCGCGATCTCCCGAAGGAACGACAGCTCGGAAAGCTTGCGTTGCGTATCGGTGTCGGAACCCGCCGTCATCGGGGAATTGTGGGGCATGGCCTCTACGCTTTCACTCGATGGCAGTGGTCCTTCGCACCGAGCGTCTGACCAAGCGATTCGATCGCCTGACGGCGGTCGAGGACCTCGACATCGAGGTGCGCGAGGGCGAGGTCTTCGGGTTCCTCGGTCCGAACGGCGCGGGCAAGACGACGACCCTCCGGCTGCTGTGCGCGCTCATCGCGCCCACGAGCGGCACCGCAGAGGTCGCCGGATTCCGCCTCGGGTCGCAGGACGAGCAGATCCGGGCGTCGGTCGGGATCCTGACGGAGCAGCCCGGTCTCTACGAGCGCCAGTCGGCCGAGGACAACCTGCTGTTCTTCGCGACCTTGTTCGGGCTCGGGCCTGCGGTCGCGCGTTCGCAGACCGAACGCTACCTGCGGCTCATGGGTCTCTGGGAGCGCCGCGCCGAAGCGGTCGCGACCTTCTCGCGTGGCATGAAGCAGAAGATGGCGATCGCCCGAGCGGCGATCCACGAGCCGCGGATCATCTTTCTCGACGAGCCGACCACCGGTCTCGATCCCGACGCGGCGCGGACGGTCCGCGAGTTCATCGCGAAGATCCGCGGCGAGGGCCGCACGGTGTTCCTCTGCACCCACAACCTCGATGAGGCCGATCGGCTCTGCGACCGGATCGCGTTCTTCCGCCGGACGATCATCCGGATCGACACGCCGGCGCACCTCCGCGAAGAGCTTTACGGCCACGCGACCGAGTTCCGCATCACGCCGTCGCCTCGTCCTGAGCACCTCGTGCAGGTCCAGGCTGTCAGCGGCGTGAAGGACGCCCACCTCGAGAACGGCTCGATCATCGTGTCGAGCGCCGACCCGCTGCTCGTGAATCCCCGCGTGGTCCGCGCGCTGGTCGGAGCCGGCGCCGAGGTCGCCTACGTCAGCGACCGCAAGGTCTCGCTCGAGGACGTGTACCTCAAGGTGGTGGAGGGCACGTGAGCACGCTCGCCACCTCGGCCGACCGCGGGACGATCGTGCGCGCCGTGTGTGTCCGTGAGTGGCGCGAGTCGCTGGGCAACCGACTCCTCGTCGGCATGACGGTCCTGCCGCCGCTCGTGATCCTCATCGCCGGGATCGGCGCCGTGGCCGTGGCGGCGCTCGTGCCGCCGAGCGAGAAGGACGTCGCGGCGCTCTATGC
>DASUSA010000077.1:0-5199 GCA_036375335.1 Candidatus Limnocylindria bacterium | reverse complement strand
AAGTGGGGGATCGACGAGGTGCTGGCGGCGTCTGCGCGCTACGTCGCGCGCACCCGGCGCCGGGTCACCTTCGAGTACGTGCTGCTCGCTGGCGTGAACGACTCAGCGGCCACGGCACACGAGCTTGCGCGACGGATCGGCCACGCCGGGAGAACGAGCGACTACCACGTGAACCTCATCCCGGTGAACGCCGGGCCCGGCGGCTTCAAGCGGCCACCGATCCAGACCATGGAGAAGTTCGCCGAGGTCCTCACCGCGCATGGGATCGCCGCGACGGTACGGATTAGCAAGGGCCAGGACATCGCCGCGGGCTGCGGGCAGCTGAAGGTGGACGAGCCGAGGGAGGGGGCGCGGGTCTAGGACGCGGCCTTCGCCGCCTTCTTCGCCATGCGCGCGGGCTTCGTCGTCGTGCGGCGGCAGCGCGTGCACACGAGCAGTTTCTGCCCGTCGATCAACGCGGTGTGGAGGTTGGCGTCGAACCGGCGGGCGGTGTGGACCTTCGAGTGGCTCACGTTCGAGCCGAAGGTCGCGGACTTTCCGCAGATCGCGCAGGCACGTGGCATCAGCGAATCACCTCAACGAAAGCGCTCCGCGACGGTGTCGCGGACTGGTAAAGTCCGACCATCGTAACACGCTGTGACGCCGCGGCGCTCCTTGCCGCGCTCGAAGCCGCGACGGCGCGGCTCGAAGCCAACGTCGAAGAGGTCAACGCGCTCAACGTCTACCCGGTCCCCGACGGCGACACCGGCACGAACATGCTCCACACAATGAAGACCGCGCTCGAGCACGCGCGCAAGGCCGAGCCACAGGCCGCGGCCGTCCTCGCCGGGGCGACCCACGGCGCGCTCATGGGTGCCCGCGGGAATAGCGGTGTCCTCCTCAGCCAGATCATCCGGGGCATCAAGGACGCCGCCGCGGACGACGGGGTCGACGTCAAGAAGGCCTTCCGCCTTGGGCGCGAATACTCCTTCGCCGCGGTCACCAAGCCGGCCAACGGCACGATGCTGACCGCCTTGAAGGAGATGCACGAGGCGGTCGATCGCGCGAAGGGCGATGCCGAGCAGCTGCTGGGCGTCGCCGTCGACAAGGGTCGCGCTGCCGTCGATCGCACGATGAACGAGAACCCGGTGAACAAGGCTGCGGGCGTCGTCGACGCTGGCGCGCGCGGGCTGTGGCTGCTGATCGATGGCGCGCTCGCGGCGCTCGAGGGCCGGTTCGTGCCGGGCCCGGTGGTGCGAGCTTCGAGCGGACTGGCTGGCGGCCTCGATCCCGCCAGGCACGAGGTCGCGAGCTGGGCGGGCGCGTATGACGTGCAGTGCCTTATCACCAGCCCATCGCGCCCGGTCGAGAAGATCCGCGAGGAGATGCTCGAGTTCGGCGCCGATTGCGTGCTTGTCGTCGGAGATGCGACGGTCGCGAAGATCCACGTCCACTCGCTCTTCCCGAACGAGATCATCCGCATCGCCACGAGCGCGGGCCGGATCAGCGACGTGGTCATCGAGGATCTGGATGCGATGTCCGCGCAGCACGCGGCCGACACGGGCATCGTGGTCGAGTCCCCGGCGCGCGAGACCGCCGAGCTTGCGGTCGTCGCGGTCGTTCCCGGCGACGGGCTCGGCCGCATCGCTGAATCGCTGGGAGCGCACGTCGTGCGGGGCGGCGCGACGATGAACCCGTCGACCGAGCAGCTGCTCGACGCGGTGATCCGCGCGAGCGCGCGTCACGTCGTCGTGCTTCCGAACGACAAGAACGTGATCCTTGCCGCCGAGCAGGCCGCGAAGCTGGCCGCCGGAACCGCGGTGACCGTGCTGCCGGCGCGCAACGTCGCGCAGGGCATGGCCGCGCTCGCGGCGTGGGACCAGGGCGAGCCAGTCGAGGCGGCCATTGCCACGATGCGCCGCGCGGCCGAGCAGGCGCACGCGATCGAGATCACGACCGCGATCCGTGATGCCGAGGTCGATGGGCAACGGGTCAGGAAGGGCGAGCACCTCGCGCTGCTCGACGGGAAGCTCGTCGCGCACGCGGATGACGAGCTCCAGGCGTTGGCGACCGCGGCCAGGACCTTGAGCGGCACCGGCCTGTTCACGCTCTATGTCGGGGCCGGCGTCGATGATGCGCGCCGTGATGCGGCCGCGGGCCGGCTCCGCGCCACGTTCAGCGGCGCCGAGGTGGAGGTCGTGGATGGCGGCCAACCGCACTACCCCTTCATCGTCGCAGCGGAGTAATACGAGCCTCGACCTGAAGGTCGAGGCGCTCCCCGGCGTCGGCGACGAGTCCGTCAAGCTCCTCGAACGTCTCGGCATCCGCACGATCGGCGATCTGCTGTGGCACCTGCCCGCTCGATACCTGGACTTCCGCCAGCTCCAGCCGCTGAAGCAGCTGCGGGTCGGGAAGGATCAGACGACCGAGGCGATCGTCGGTCGGATCAGCGAGCGGCGGACCTCGCGCGGCCAGATGCTCACCGAGGTCGAGCTCATCGATCCGGCGGACCACGCGCCGACCCGCGTGCGCGCGACCTGGTTCGGGCGCCAGTTCATCAAGCAGCGCTTCCGTGAGGGCCAGCTGATCCGGCTGTCGGGCAAGGCGACGTTCTACGGACAGGCGATCCAGCTCGCGAGCCCGAACGTCGAAGCGGCGGACGCCGAGCGCGTGCACACCGGCCGGATGGTGCCGGTCTACAAGCTGACCGAGGGGCTGAAGGAGGGGCATCTCCGTCGGTGGCTGCACACCGCGGTGGAGGGCGGCCCAAAGCGGTCGCCGGTCGTGACCGAGGTTCCCGACGGCCTGCCGGCGGCGATCCGCGAGCGTCGCGAGCTGTTGCCGCTGGCCGAGGCGTTGAAGGAGGTCCACTTCCCGTCGACCGAGGCTCGCCTGATCGAGGGCCGCCGGCGCCTCGCGTTCGACGAGCTCCTGGTGCTCCAGCTTGGCCTCGCCCAGCGCCGCGCGCGCTGGCAGAAAGATGCCCGGGCGCCGAAGCTGGCGGCGCCTGATGCCGTGGTCCGGGAGTGGATCGCCGACCTCCCCTTCACGCTGACGGCGGGGCAGCTCGCGGCGTTCGATGAGATCCGTGCCGACATCGGTCGCACGATCCCGATGTCGCGGCTCCTCGAAGGCGACGTCGGGTCGGGGAAGACGGTGGTTGCGGCGCTCGCCGGACGGATCGCGGTCGCGTCGGGGACCCAGGCAGCGCTCATGGCACCCACGGAGCTCCTCGCGGAGCAGCATTTCCGAACGCTCACCATGCTGTTCGCACAGGACGGCCCATCGGTCCGGCTCCTCACATCGAGCGTGAGCGCCGCCGACCGCCGCGACATCCTCGCCCGTCTCGCGACGGGCGAGCTCGACGTCGTGGTCGGGACGCACGCCCTGGTCGTCGAGGGCGTCGAGTTCAAGAAGCTCGGGCTGGCCGTGGTCGACGAGCAGCACCGCTTTGGCGTCCGACAGCGCACGACGCTTCGCGAGAAGGGCGTCGACCCGCACCTGCTGCTCACGACGGCGACCCCGATCCCGCGCACGCTGACCCAGACGATCTACCGCGATCTGGATCTGTCGATCCTGAAGGAGCTCCCGGCCGGCAGGCAGGACATCCGCACCGAGGTCAGGCCGCCGGAGGCGCTCCCGAAGGTCTGGCCGTGGCTGCGCGACCACGTCGCCACCGGCGAGCAGGCGTTCGTCGTCACGCCGCGCATCGATCCGGCCGACGGTGACGACGAGGCGCCGAGCGCGATCGAGACGTTCGCTGAGCTGAGCGCCGGAGCGCTCAAGGGACTGCGGATCGCGCTGCTGCACGGCCGGATGCCGGCGAGGGAGCGCGACGCGACCATGCGCGCCTTCGCGGCGCGCGAGCTCGATGTGCTCGTCGCGACGACGGTCGTGGAGGTCGGGATCGACGTGCCGAACGCGACCGTCATGGTCATCCTCGGCGCCGAGCGATTCGGACTCGCGCAGTTGCATCAGCTCCGTGGCCGCGTCGGTCGAGGCGACAAGCGTTCCTTCGCGGTGCTCGTCAGCGACGACGCCGGCGATTCCGAGCGCCTTCAGGCGATGGTCGAGCTGAAGGACGGCAAGCCGCTCGACGGCTTCGCGCTCGCGCAGCGCGACCTCGAGATCCGCGGCGCTGGCGAATTCCTCGGCGACGAGCAAAGCGGCGTCGACGAACTGCGGATCGTGGACCTCAAGGACGTCGACCCTCGGCTCGCGCGCGAGACTGCGGAAGATGCCGACTCGATCCTCGGGCGCGACCCGACGCTGGAGCGCCCCGAGCACGCGGGGCTGGCCGTCGCGGTCGAAGCGCTCTGGCGCCGGTACGCGCTCGCCTAGGTGAGAGTGATCGCCGGCATCGCGAAGGGCCGGCGCCTGGTCGTGCCCGAGGGCGGGCGGACCCGAGCCGCGACGGACCGGATCCGCGAGACGCTGTTCGGCATCCTGACGCCGGTCCTGATCGAGCGCGACGTGCTCGATCTGTTCGCCGGATCGGGTGCGCTCGGGATCGAGGCGCTCTCGCGCGGCGCGGGCCATGCCACGTTCGTCGAGCGGGACAGCCGGGCGGTCGCGGCCATCGCGCGGAACCTCGAAACCGCCGGCCTGACCGACCGAGCGACCGTTGTCCGGAGTGACGTGCTCGCGTATCTAGCGGGTGCGGTGCGCGCGGACATCGCCTTCTGCGACCCGCCGTTCGCCGACGCCGAGACGCACGGTCGCGTCCTCGCACGGCTCGCGGCCCCCGGCCGGCTGATCGTCGCCCGCGCGCTGCGGAAGCACCTGCCGGTCATCCCCGCGACCCTGCGGATCGCGCGCACGAAGGAGATCGGTGAGGAGACGCTCCTGCTGCTCCAGTACAGTGAAGAGGCTTCCGCGGGAGGGTAACGATGGACATCCAGTTCCTCGTCGAGCGGCTGGAAGCGCTCGTCGTCAACGCGCGCAAGGTTCCCATGACCAGTCAGATCATCCTCGAGCAGGCGGCGGTCCTCGATCTCATCGACCAGATGCGCGTCGCGATACCCGATGAGGTGAAGCAGGCTCGCCGGATCGTCCAAGAGAGCGAGCGCGTGGTGCAGCGGGCTCGCGAGGAAAGCGAGCAGATCATCGGCGCGGCCCAGGAGCAGGCGGCCATCCTGCTGCAGGACCAGTCCATCCTCCGCGAGGCGGAGAGTCGCGCCGGAGACATGGAGAAGAGCGCGCAGACGAAGGCGGACGAGA
>DASUSA010000076.1:0-2079 GCA_036375335.1 Candidatus Limnocylindria bacterium | reverse complement strand
CCGCTCGCACGCGAGGTCTGCACGAGCGCGGACACGCTCGACGCGGAGTCGGTGATGAGCGTGATCTTCGCGTAGTTCGAGCCGGCCTCGCTCACCCGGCCGACGACGCCCTGCTCGGAGAGGACGATCTGATCGACGCGCACACCCTGATCGGTGCCCGCGCCGATGACGATGGTCTTCAGCACGCCGCTCGGATCGCGCGCGATGACCGGCGCGGCCACCGTCGTGAATGGGAGCGCGGCTTGCGCGGCAGCGAGCTTCGCGCCCTGCTGCGCGGCAATCGCGGCCTCGGCGAGCTGCGCGTTCTGTAGCGTGAGCCGGTCGTTCGCCGCACGGAGGTCCGCGTTCTCCGCGCGGATCTTGTCGATATCACCGATCGCCTGGAACAGCCGGCTCGTCGAGACGCCAGTCGCAGCGAGGGCACTCTGCACCGGGACCAGGACCTGCGTCCCGAGCGTCGCGCCGGCCTGCACGAAGCCCGCCGAGCGGAACAGCAGGAGCAGGATCGACACGACGAACAGCGCGGCGAACGGCCGGGCGACGCTGTTCGTGCGCCGCGTGCGGGTACGGCCGAGCGACGCCATCAGCGGGGCATGATCGCGTAGGTCTCGGTCACCAGGCTGCGCTCGTACTTCACCAGGTCCTCGAGGACCATGCCAGTCCCCCGGGCGACGCAGGTGAGCGGGTCGTCGGCGATGTGCACGGCCATCTGGGTGACCTCGGAGATCCGGGTGTCCATCCCGCGGAGCAGGGCGCCGCCCCCGGCCAAATAGATGCCCTGATCCATGATGTCGGCCACGAGCTCGGGCGGGGTCTCCTCGAGGGTGTCCTTCACCGAGTCGACGATCTGCTGGACCGATGGCTCGATGGCCTCGCGGATCTGCGCGCTCGTGACCTCGATGCTGCGTGGCAGACCGGTGAGCAGGTCGCGGCCGCGGAAGAACGTCGAGACTTCCTCATCGAGCGGGTACGCGGAGCCGATCGCGATCTTGATGTCCTCGGCGGTCCGTTCGCCCATGAGCAGATTGAACTCACGCCGGGCGTACGCGACGATGTCCTGGTCCATCTCATCGCCACCGATCCGGATGGACCGCGCGACGACGATGCCGCCGAGCGACGTGACCGCGACCTCGGTCGTGCCGCCACCGATGTCGACGATCATCGAGCCGCTCGGCTCCTGCACCGGCAGCCCCGCGCCGATCGCGGCGGCCATCGGCTCCTCGACGAGCCGAGCCCACCGAGCGCCCGCGTTGATCGCCGCTTCCTGCACCGCGCGCTTCTCGACTTCGGTCACGCCCGAGGGGATCCCGATGATCACGCGCGGGCGCGGGAAGAGCGCAATGCGATCGTGCACCTTGTGGATGAAGTGCTTGAGCATGTACTCGGTGATGTCGAAGTCACTGATCACACCGTCCTTCAACGGACGGATCGCGACGATGTTCTGGGGCGTGCGGCCGAGCATGCGCTTGGCCTCCGCGCCGACGGCGAGGATCTGGCCGGTCTTCGTGTCCTTGGCCACGACCGACGGCTCGCTGATCACGATTCCCCGACCCCGGACGTGCACGAGCGTGTTGGCCGTGCCGAGGTCGATGCCGACGTCACGGGAGATGAGCCCCCAGAGGGATTCGAACAACTGGATTGCACCCTTTCGGAACGCGGGTGTGGTGTGCCGCGTGTGTGTGGTGAGGATAGAGCCCGCTTCCCCTGCATTTCAGGCGCGAACGCTCGGGTTCCCGGCGCGCGGAGGGCGGCAACGGCCTCCACGTCGTCGCGGCGTGAGCCGGATCACGCGCGGACCGGCGTCATGCGCCAACGCGGCCGGTGCACGGGCCACGGCATTGGAGGGGACGACAAGGAGCTAATAGAAGGAGTGACGAGGCGAGGCACCAGGGCGAGCTATTAGAAGGAGTGAAGCGCTCGGCCGCCGGGGCGGCGCCGTGCTCGCCTGGCCGGCCGGCGTTTCAGCAATCGCATCACGCGACTGACCCGAGCCGTCGCCCAAATGACCGGTGGATCGGATCCCTGCTACTCGCCCCAGCCAGTGAACAGCTTTCGGCCGGTGCCCCCGAAGACCCGCCA
>DASUSA010000075.1:0-2427 GCA_036375335.1 Candidatus Limnocylindria bacterium | reverse complement strand
CCTTCGGCAGGCCCGACCGTAAGGGTCGTCGAGTTATTCACGAAGTTCTGGTTTCCCGCGAGCCTGTCCTTCACGTAGATCGGCAGTGCGCCTGCGGCCTTGTCCTTCGCGCCGATCGATCCGGCCACCGTGACGTTGTTCTGCGTGAATGGGATGCCAACGGAAACACCGAGGCCGAACACCGTGCTGAACAGGCTCAGTGCGCCACCAAGCACGAACACGAGCAGAAAGCCGCCGCAGCCTGACCAGCATCCACATCCACCTGGACGGGAGCGCCTCTTCTTCCCCTCGTTGCCCTCGCTCATCTGCTGACCGTGAACTCTACGACCTCGCGTCGCCTTCCAGGCCGGCGCATTTCCTCAGACGAGGACGGCGCGTCGCGCGGCGAGGCCGTACCGTGTCTCCGTGATCGACCGGCGGAAACCGATCAAGACCCTGCTGCCGCCGAGCCTTGAGGGCGCCGGTTTCGAGCTCGCCGAAATGCTCGCGCGCTCGACCCACGACGGCATCGCGGTCATCGACCCGACCGGCGAGCTGGTCGCATGGAACTCGGCTGCGGTGGCGATCACCGGCTGGACGGACAAGGAGGCCACCGCGCGCGGGTTCGGCGCGATCGTCCGGCTCCCCGGCGGCATTCACGAGCTCCGTCCGGGAAAATGGATCGATCTCCGATCGGCGACGCTCGATGTCACCGGTGCTCGCTATACCGTCGTCTTCTTCACCGACAGCACGGCGCAGAAACGCCTCGGCGAAGGCCGCGACGATCTTCGCGCGCTCGGACTCATCGACGCGCTCACCGGACTGCCCGGCCGCCAGCTCGCGCTGCTGCACCTCGAACGGGCGGTCGCGCTCGCCGAGCGCGACAAGCGGTCCGTCGGGCTGCTGAGCGTCAAGCTCGACCGGCATCAGGACCCCCGCGACCCCTCTCGGCGACAGGTCGAGGATGAGGTCCTCCGGCAGTTCGCGAAACGATTCGCGGCCTTCGTCCGGGGCAGCGACATGCCGGCGCGGCTCGGCGGCGACTCGTTCCTTGTCGTCCTCACCGCGCTCACCTCGCCAGACGACTCGACGCTGGTGGCGGTCCGGCTGCTGCTCGCGCTCGCGCAGCCGTTCGGCGTCGAAGGCAAGGAGCGGTCGGTGCAGTGCAGCGTCGGGATCGCCGAGTTCCCACGCGACGCGAAGGACAGTGTCATGCTCCTGAGCGAGGCGTTGCGAGCGGCGGATCGCGCGCAGAACCTGGGCGGCGGCCGCTACGCGACGGCGAACGACCCCAAGTCACCGTAGGCGATGCCGAGCTTCACGCCCGCCGAGCTGCGCAAGCTCCGATCCCTGAAGACCCCATATGGGATCCAGCGGTTCATCGACGACATGCCGTACCACCTCGCGACCTCCGCGTGGTCGCCGCAGCGGGTCCTGCGCGAACGGACGGCCCACTGCCTCGAGGGCGCCATCTTCGGCGCGGCGGCGTTGCGCGCGATCGGCCACCGTCCCCTCATCGTGGACCTCGAGTCGGAGCACGACACCGACCACGTGATCGCGGTCTACCGCGAGCGCGGGCACTGGGGCGCCATCGCAAAATCCAACTACGCGGGGCTCGAGTACCGCGAGCCGATCCACCGGACGCTGCGCGAGCTCGCGCTCAGCTACTTCCTCCTGTACTTCAACCTCCGGCGCGAGCGCACGCTCCGCACGTTCTCGCGTCCGGTCGATCTCGCGCGCTTCGACCGGCGCGAGTGGATGACCTCGGAAAAGGATGTCTGGTACATCCCCGAGTACCTGCTCGAGATCTCGCACACGCCGCTGCTCACGCCGGGCACCGCGAAGCGGCTGCATCGGGTCGAGCGCCGCACCTACGAGGCCGGCCTCGTCGGCCACCGCTGGGAGTGATCGGCTAGGCGCGCACGAGCGGGAACAGCTCGTCGATCAGCTCGGCCGATCCCTCTGGGCCACCGAGCTCGAGGCACGCGGAGCTGCCGCGGCCGCAGACGTCGTAGTCGAGGAATCGACAGCAGCGCCGCTCGAACTCCAGGAACTCGGCGATGAGCGCGAGTGGCACGCCGTCCTCGAACCGCACGGTCCATCGATCGCCGGCTCGGGTGACGTCGCGGCGCCTGGCGAGCAGCTCCGCCGAAACGATCAGGTGTCGGACGCGCTGTTCTTCGCTGACCTCGCTGAGATCGCATGCGATCGCGGACGCTGGGACCAACTCCCGTGCCATGTCATCCCTCCGATCGAGATCTGCGAGGAAGCGTCGGCGGGCACCGCGCTGGCAGGTCAAGTCTTGACTGCCAGCGCGGTGGCAGGTGTAGGGTCCGGGCGATGCGAATATCGGAACTCGCCGATCGATCCGGAGTCCCCACGCGCACGGTGCGCTTCTACGCCGACAAACGGCTCATCCTGCCCACCGCACGCAGCGAGGGCGGCTAC
>DASUSA010000074.1:0-2659 GCA_036375335.1 Candidatus Limnocylindria bacterium | reverse complement strand
CCCGCGATGTACGCCACGATCTCGCTGCCGCGCCACCCGCCGAACTGGGGAAGCTCGCCGGGGACGTAGCCGACGCGCTTCTTCACGGCGACCGCATCGCGATCGGCATCGAGCCCGAAGATCGAGGCCGCGCCGCGCGTTGCGTGGGAGAGGCCCATAAGGAGCTTGATCGTCGTCGTCTTGCCCGCGCCGTTGGGACCGAGGAACCCGAACACCTCGCCTTCGGCGACCTCGAGATCCAGGTCGAAGATCCCTCGGCCCGATCCGTAGTCCTTCGTGAGCTTCTCGGTGTGGATAGCGCTCGCTCCGCCGCTCATGGCTGCACCTTCCCTCGCAGTGGACGCTACCGCACCCGGTGGCCGCGGTCTTGCGGGGTGGTCGGGCATGAGCTTCAACGACAACGCCAAGCTGGACCCGTCGGAGGTCCAGGACGTCAGAGGCAGCCGGATGGGCGGCGGAGGCCTGGCCATCGGTGGCGGCGGCGTCGGGATCGTGATCCTGATCGCGTCGCTGCTCCTGGGCTTCGATCCGACGCAGATCCTCAATGCCCTTCCCGCGAATTCGGGCACAGTGAGCACCGATCCGAGCGCGCAGTCCGTCGCCGATTGCAAGACCGGCGCGGACGCGAACAAGCGCGAGGATTGCCGGATCGTCGGCTACATCGACTCGATCCAGCAGTTCTGGAAGGACGAGCTCGCGAAGCACGGGGCGACGTACACGCTCGCCACCACGGTCCTCTACACCGACCAGACCCAGGCTGGCTGCGGCACCGCGTCGGCGCAGACCGGCCCGTTCTACTGCCCGGTCGACGGCAAGGTCTACCTGGACCTCGCGTTCTTCAACCAGCTGCAGACCCAGTTCGGTGCGCAGGGTGGCCCGTGGGCGGAGGCGTACGTGGTCGCCCATGAGTACGGGCACCACGTGCAGGACGTTCTCGGCACGTTGAGCAACGATCAGCGCACCGGCCCGGGCAGCCTCTCGGTGAAGCAGGAACTGCAGGCCGACTGCTACGCCGGCGTGTGGACGAAGCACGCCGCGGAGACCGGCTACCTGCAGGCGCCGACGCAGGCGGACATCACGAGCGCGCTCGATGCCGCCTCCGCAGTCGGTGATGACCGGATCCAGAAGGAGACCCAGGGCAAGGTCGCGCCGGAGCAGTGGACCCACGGCTCGTCGGCCCAGCGGCAGCAGTGGTACACGACCGGCTACTCGACGGGCGATTACACGAGGTGCACGCCCTAGGCGCGGGTCGCGCTAGCGTGTCGGTCATGGCCGGACGTTCCCTCGGACCGATCCCGCTCCCGGCCGGGGGCGAGCGCGCGACCGGCGAGTTCACCATCGGCGGCGACGCGGGCCTCGAGAAGTACCGCTGGCCGTTCATCGCGATCAGCGGCACCTCGGAAGGCCCGACCGTCCTGATCACGGCCGGCATCCACGCCGCCGAGTACACCGGCGTCGAGGCGGCGATCCGCATCGGCCGCACCCTCGACCCGGCCCACGTCCGGGGCACCGTGATCATCATTCCGCTGCTCAACCGTCCGGGCTTCTACGAGCGGAGCATCTACGTGAATCCAGAGGACAACGACAACCTCAACCGCCTCTTCCCAGGAAAGGCCGATGGGACGTGGGGCGAGCGCTTCGCGCACCGGCTCCTGAATGAGATCGTGACGAAGTGCGACAACGCGATCGACCTGCACGCGGGGGACCTCATCGAGGACCTCGTGCCGTTCGTCATCTACCGCGAGACCGGCGACGCCGCACTCGACGCGCGGATCACCCGGATGGCGAACGCGTACGGCGCGAAGTGGGCGGTGAAGAGCGCGCCGACCGGCGAGCGGCCCGGGTCGCTCTACGCGGTCGCGTCGCTCAACGGGGTGGCCGCGATGCTCGCCGAATCCGGCGGGCGGGGCCTCCTCATCGAGCGCGACGTCGTGCGGCACGTGAAGGGCGTCACGAACATCCTCCGGTCCGTCGGCGTCCTCACCGGAGTGCCCGACCTCGTGAAGCCGCCGACGGTGGTGAACAGCTTCGACTGGCTCCGCTCGCCGGTCGAGGGGATGTTCCATCCGCGCATCGCCGTCGGTCACCTGGTCAAGAAGGGCGAGGTCGTCGGCGAGATGCTCGACCTGGTGGGGGAGCCGCTCGCGACGATGCACGCTCCGGTCGGTGGGGTGCTCCTGTTCATCGTGACGAGCCCGGCGATCAAGAAGGACGGGCTGCTGCTCGCGATTGGCGCGCTCGACCGCTAGGTCGGGCCTCGGCGAACGACGGTCTTGCAGAGGCAGAGCTCGTCCCGGCACGGTCCTTCGGTCGAGGTCACCAGCGCTTGGAGCTCGTGGCGGACAGCCGACAGTTCGGCGATCCGCTCGTTCACGACGTCGAGCTGTTTCGTGAGCTTCGCGCGGAGCAGCTTCGAGGGCTCGCCTTGCTCCGCTGCTTTGAGCAGCGGCTTGATCTCGGCGAGCGACAGCCCAAGACGCTGGCCGCGTCGCACGAAGCGCAGCTCGCGCAGCGCGCGGTCGTCGAACACCCGGTAGCCGCCCTCGCTGCGTGCGGTGGGCAGGATGAGCCGATTGTCGGCGTAGAAGCGCACCGTGCGCGCAGGGACTCCGGATCGATCGGCGAGCTCCGATATTCGCATCGCCCGGACCCTACACCT
>DASUSA010000073.1:0-4206 GCA_036375335.1 Candidatus Limnocylindria bacterium | reverse complement strand
CTTGACGTCGTGCGCGACGAGTCGCGCGTCCCGATCATCGGCGTCGTCCGGCCCGGCGCAGCCGCGGCGATCTCCGCGTCCGCGCGCCGCTCCATCGGCGTGCTCGCGACGACCGCGACCGTTCGCTCGGGCGCGTACGCGCGGGCGCTCCGCGACCTCGATCCCCTTGCCGACGTGATCCAGCAGGCCTGCCCGGCACTCGTTCCACTGGTCGAAGGCGGCAAGGCCGACTCGCTGGAGGCGGAGGCCGCGGTCCGGGGCTACGTGCAGCCGCTGTTGACCGAGGGCGGCGTGGTGCAGCCGGTCGTCGACACGTTGCTGCTCGGCTGCACCCACTACCCGTTGCTGCGCTCGGTCATCGAGCGCGTCGCCGGACCTGGCGTACGCGTCGTGGATTCGGCCGCGACCACGGCCCTCGCGGTCCGCGAGGTGCTGCTCTCGCACCGGCTCGTCCGCACGACCGCGGGCCCCACGCACCGTGTCTTCGCCACCGGCCCGACCGATCGCTTCCGAGACGTCGCCCGGACGATATTCGGGGAGGACCTCCCCGCGGTCGAGCAGGCGACGCTCGGGTGAACCTCAGCTCGACGATCACCGGTCTTCCGTACGTTGGCAAGACCACGGTCTTCAACCTCCTCACCGGCGCGCACGCGTCCACAGGTGGGTTCGCGGGCGCGGAGGCCGAGACGAACATCGGTGTGGCGAAGGTCCCGGACGAGCGCGTGGACAAGCTCGCGGCGCTGTTCAAGCCGAAGAAGACGACGTTCGCCGAGATCACGTACCGCGACCTCGGCCTCGCGAAGAGCGGGGCCGCGGGCGAGGGGATCAGTCCAAAGAAGCTGGGCGATCTGCGCAACTCCGACGCGCTCGTGCATGTGGTCCGCGCATTCGGCGATCCGTCGGTGCCGCATGCCGAAGGATCCGTGGACCCGTTGCGCGACATGGCGACTCTCGACCTCGAGCTCTTGTTCTCCGATCACGCGATCATCGAAAAGCGACTCGACGGCCTCGAGCGCGAGATGCGCAGCGCGAAGGGACCCGAGCGCGAATCGAAGGAGCGCGAGCTCGCGTTCCTGCAACGAGCCAAACCCGCGCTCGAGGCTGAGACGCCGCTCCGCGATCTCGACGTCGAGCCGGAGGAGCAGCGCCTCATTCGCGGCTACCGGTTCCTCACGCTCATGCCACAGCTGGTGCTCGTCAACATGGACGAGGCCGATGTGGCGTCGCCCGACGCGGTGCTCGCGCCGCTTCGCGATGCCGCCGCGAAGCATCGTGGCAGTGCGGTCGTCGCGGTGTGCGCGAAGATCGAGGCGGAGATCGCCGAGCTGCCAGCCGATGAGGCGACCGCCTTTCGAGCGGAGCTTGGGCTCGCTGAAGCACCGCTGGATCGCGTGGTCCATGCGACGTACGACCTCCTCGGCCTCACCTCGTTCTTCACCGCCGGCGAGGATGAGGTCCGCGCATGGACGGTCTACAAAGGCTCGACCGCGCAGCAGGCCGCCGGCGCGATCCACTCGGATCTCGAGCGCGGATTCATCCGGGCCGAGGTGATCCGCTGGGACGAGCTACTGAAGGCCGGGAGCGAGGCCAACGCGCGGAAGCAGGCGCTGATGCGGACCGAAGGGAAGGGCTACCTGATCCAGGACGGCGACACGATGAACGTTCTTTTCAATGTCTAGACCGGCGGTGCCCTTCCTCGCGATCGGCCACACCGCGCGCGACGAGTTCCCCGACGGCCGGTGGCGCCTCGGCGGCTCGGCGCTGTACGGCGCGGCGACGGCGGCGAAGCTCGGCGCTCGGGTCACGCTCGTGACGCGCGCCGGACCAACCGAGCGCGACGCGCTCGACACGCTCTGCCAGGAGCTCGGCATCGCCCTTCACTCGCTCCCGAGCGACGTGACGACGACGTTCGCGTTCACCTATGACGCGGCGGGTCATCGGACCCTCCGCCTGCGCGCGAGGGCCGCTCCGATCACGCGCGCCGAGGTCGGTCGCCGGGTCGGGGCGCCGAAGGCGGTGCTGCTCGCGTCGATCGCCGGTGAGCTCGACGACTCGCTGTTCGCGCCGTGGTCCGGGGCGAAGCGGGTGCTGGCTGCGCAGGGGCTGCTGCGGTCGTTCGATGCGGACGGCACGGTGCTCACAACGCCATGGACGGACTACGCGCGGCTGCTGCCGAGGGTCGATGCGGTTGTCGTGAGCGAAGAAGATCACGCGGAGGATTCCGCATGGCTGCCCTTCACGACGGTCGTCGTCACGGAGGCCGAGCGCGGGTCGGAGCTGCACGCGCGCGGCCGCACGGACCACGTGCCCGCCTTCGGCGTCGCCGAAGTGATCGATCAGACCGGCGCGGGCGACGCGTTCGCGGCGAGCCTCGCCCTCGGCCTCGCGGAAGGCCTGCCGATGATCGAAGCGGCGACCTTCGCGAGCGCCGCGGCTTCGTTCGCCGTCGAAGGACTCGGCATGTCCCGGCTCGCGGATCGCGCACGCGTGCGCGAGCGGATGCGGACGTGAGCGTCGACTGGACGGCCCTCGAGCGTGGGGCGGCGGCGCTCGCTGGGTCGGCCGGCCTCATCGCGGTCGCGGAGGACGGCACGGTCCTCTACGAGCGCGCGGCAGATCACGCCTACCCAGCGGCGTCGGTGATCAAGGTCCCGATCCTCATGACCGTGCACGCCGACGCGGCCGAGGGCCGGCTGTCTCTGGACGAGCGGCTCGCGGTGGGGAAGCATCTGCCCGGATCGGGCGTGCTCGGCTGGGTCCCCGGCGTGACCGAGCTCACGATCCGCGACCACGCGATGCTGATGACGATCGTGAGCGACAACACCGCGACGAATCGGCTCATGGAGCGCATCGGCGTCGACCGGATCGCCGAGCGCATGCGCGAATGGGGCTGTGAGCGGACCCGGCTCCAGCGAAAGATGTTCGACTTCGAGGCCGCGAACCGGGGCCTCGACAACGTCGCCAGCCCGCGCGAGCTGGCTGGCCTGCTCCTGCGGCTGGTCCGCGGCGAGCTCGTCGACCGCCCGACCTCCGACGCGGTGCTGGCCGTGCTCGAGGCGACGCAGGACGACGCCCTCGTGCGGCGCTACCTGCCCGCGCGGACACGGGTGGCGCATAAGACCGGCTCGCTCGAGAAGGTCCGCAACGACGCGGCAGTCATCTGGGGCGAGCGGCCGGTGGTCGCGGTGGGCATGGTGAGCGGTGTGTTGGACACCCGGCCCGCATGGTCGCTCCTTGGGCTGCTCGGGTGGCTGGCGTACGCGAGTGCCGGTGGCGACGCGAAGGGGCTTCCATCCGAGTGGCCTGAGGGGCGATGATGGCAACGATGCGGAAGGGATCGCGGGTTACGAAGCGGTCGTCGCGCGCGGGGCGCGCGGCTGTGGCGACCATGGGCCGCCCATCGCTGGCGATGCTGCTGCTTGCGGCGGGGCTGCTGCTTGCGGGCGCGTTCGTCGCGATCGAGATTCAGCGCAACGCGCTCGGCCGCCAGGCGGACGCGTATCGCGCGGACATCGCAGCCGCAGAGGCGCAGCACGCGCAGCTTGCGGTGGATGTCGCAACGAAGCAGACCGACGATTACGTGACCAATAGGGCCCACGACTATGGCTATGTGCTGCCGGGACAGGGGCTCATCGGCGTGCAGCAGGATGCGACGACGCCGGTTGCCGCTGCGAGCGTGCAGGGGCCATCGCGCATGCAGAAGTGGATCGCGCTGTTCTTCGGATCGCGCTGAAAGTCGGTCGAAGTCGCGCGGCACGATGAGTCGGGACGCTGTAAAATGAGCCTCGCGGGATGGAGCAGCGGTAGCTCGTCGGGCTCATAACCCGAAGGTCAAGGGTTCGAATCCTTCTCCCGCAACAGAAGCGCCCGGGCCATGGCCCGGGTGTTTTTCATGTCCGGCCCTATTGCACCGGCGTCGCCGTTTCGGTACCACTCAAGCATGCCATTTGCCGATCCGGAGAAGCGCCGCGCGTACGGCCGCGAATGGATGAAGCGCAACTCCGAGCGGGCGCGTGAGGCAATGCGGCGGTGGCGGCTAAACCATCCCGACGAGCATCGGGCCGAGAACCGTGCGTACTACGCGCGCGATCCAGAGCGGCGTCAGCGCCAGATCGAATCGAGCCCGAATCGCCGCGCCGTGCGGAAAGCCGCGGATGCGCGTCGTCGTTCGCGGAAACTGCAATCGCCGGGGTCGTACACGTACAT
>DASUSA010000072.1:0-6439 GCA_036375335.1 Candidatus Limnocylindria bacterium | reverse complement strand
CCGAGCTCAAGAAGATCCGCGACGGCGCGGTCGCGGACGACGACCTGGCCCTCGCCCGGGACAAGCTCGTCGGCGAGCTTGAGGTCGGGCGCGAGAGCCCGAGCGGCGTGGCCGGCATGGTCCTCGAGGCCGAGCTCGTCGCGCACGACCTGGCCGGCGCGGCTCGCGAACGTATCCGCGGCGAAGACCATGTTCGCCACCTGCGCCCTTGTGAACCGCGGATCCGTCCGTGGGAGGCCGGGCCAGCCGAGGACGACGTCGGCCTGGGTCTTGTCCGGCACGACGACCGCGCGGCGCTTCGCGCCATCGAGATCGACCGATCGGAGCACGCGGTTCAGCACGTCCCCCCGGTCCCACGATCCGAACGCGCGCTCAGCGATCTCGAACGACCGGTCGGCATCGAGCGCGCCGGCGACCACGAGCACCGAACCGGACGCGTGGATGCCAGCGCGGTGGTACGCACGGATCTCGGCGATCGTCGCGGTCCGCACCACTTCCTCATCGCCGATCGATCGCGTCCGGAACGGATGACCCACCGGATAGACCAGCTCGCGCCAGGTCTGATCCGCGACGCTACGGGTGTCCTTCTTCGCCTCCTCCAGATCCGCGAGGGCTCGCGATCGCACGAACTCGAGCGCCTCCGGTACCAGCGCCGGGCGCAGCACCGTGTCCGCGATGAGGTCGAGGAACGCCCCGAGATCATCCGCGAGGCATTGCCCCGAGAAGACCGCCGCGTGCGACCCGACGTCGAGGCGCGCGGACGCGCCAAGGCCGTCGAGAGCGTCGGACCACGCGCGCGCGTCGCGCGAGGTGGTCCCGCGGAGCATCGCCTGGGCGGTGAGCCGCGCCACGCCGGGCCGGCCAGCCGGCTCGAAGAACTGGCCAGCCTCCATCGCGAGCAGGACCGAGACCGAGCGCAGGCCCGCGATCGGGATCGCGGCGACGCGCAGTCCGTTCCCGAGGGTGCGGCGGCCGACGTCGATCATCCCGCCTCCGGGATGAAGTGCCCGACGGTGCGGGAGCGCTCGACGAATGTCTCACCCGCGGCGCGCTGCACGTCGTCCGGCGTGACCTTCGCGAGCCCGTCGTACCACGCTCCGATGGATGGCGCGGCGCCCGTCGAGAGGAGGCTCCCGAGCCGGAACGCGCGCCACGTGATCGTGTCGCTGGGGAACGCGACGCTCGCGAGCAGGCCGCGCCGGACGCGCGCGAACTCGGCCTCATCGATCGGCTCGTCGGCCAACCGCCCAAGCTCACGGAGCAGGGCGGCCTCGACCGCCGCATGCGTCACCCCGGGCCGCACGGTCGCCTCGACCATGAACAGGAACGGGTCCTTAGTGAGCCCGAAGGTCGCGTCGACCTCGGTCGCGAGCTCCTGCTCCACGAGCCCGCGGTAGAGGCGCGACGACCGGCCGGACGCGGCGTCCCCGCCCCCGCCACCGGCGAGCGCGACGGCCAGTGCCTGGAGCGCCGCAGCCCGCGGATCCGACGCCGCTACGGTGTGGAAGCCAAGCTGCACGATCGGCAGGGCGCCGCCGGCCCGATGCACGACCAGCCGCTTCTCGCCCATCTGCGGCGGCTCCGGCGCGAGCGGCGACGCCACGATCTCCGCTTGGCCGACCCCGCCGAATGCCGCGGCGGCCTTCTCGACGAGCGTCTCGGCGCGATCGTCGCCGACCACGACGACGTACGCGTTGTTCGGGGCGTAGTAGCGGCGGTAGTGCGCGTACAAGCCGTCGCGGGTCATGAGCTTGATCTCGAACTTGCTGCCGATGACCCCCTGCCCGTACGGATGCCGATCGAACGCGACGGCCTGCAACGATTCGCCAAGGAGGAACGACGGGTCATTCTCGAGGCCCTCGCGCTCGCTCACGATGACCGTGCGCTCGGCCTCGACCTCGTCGGTGGAGATGAGCGCGTTGCGCATCCGGTCGGCCTCAAGCTCGAGTGCCACCCCGTAGCGATCGCGCGGAACCGTCTCGAAGTAGCAGGTGACGTCCTCGTTGGTGAACGCGTTCCACTGCGCCCCGTACCGCGCGAGGAGCCGGTCGAGGTCGCCCTTCGGATGTGTCGGGGTGCCTTTGAACAGCATGTGCTCGAGGAAATGCGACATGCCCGTGGTGCCGGGGACCTCGTTCCGGCCGCCGACGTGATACCAGACCCACAGCGAAACGACCGGTGCGTGCCGCGCCTCGAGCGCGTGGATCACGAGCCCGTTGTCGAGCCGCCGGGTCGCGGGGACGTCGATGAACTCGGTGGAGGTGGGGATACCGAAAGGCTAGGGCGTTCCTCCGAACTTCGCCGCGAACACCGCGCGCGAGGCCGCGCCGGCGTCCTGCGATCCGAGCAGTCCGGGCTTCTCCTCGTACACGGTCGCGATGGCGAGCTTCGGCCCGTCGTAGGGGCCGAACCCGATGAACCACGCGTCCGGGTTGCCGGACGGCGTCTCCGCGGTCCCGGACTTGCCTGCGATCGCGGTCGGGAACCCGAGGAACTTGAAGTACACAGTGCCGTTCGAATCGCTGACCACGGCGCGCATGCCGTCGCGGATGAGCGAGAGGTCCGTGGGTGTCGTGTTCGCCTGGCCGAGGCGCGTCGCGTCGAACTTCTTCGTGGTCGCGCCGTCGCGCGTGCGGAACTCGAGCACCATGCGCGGCTTCCACACGATGCCGTCGTTCGCAAGCGCAGCCGAGAAGTTGGCCATCTGCAGCGGCGTCGCGAGCAGATCACCCTGCCCGATCGCGAGGTTGGTCGCGTCCCCGGGGAACCACTGCTTGTTCTTCGGACTCGGCACGTTGCCCGCGGCCTCGAGAACGAAGTCGACATCGGTGGCCTTCCCGAGCCCGAAGCTCAACGCCTCATCGGGCAGCAGGCTCGTGTTCGTGTCGTTCAGCCGCTTGCCGAGCTCGTAGAAGAACGTGTTGCACGATCGCGCGAGCGCCGTGCGCAGGTCGATCGTGCCGAGATTGCCGGTCTCGTGGTTCAGCTGGACGATCCCGTAGCCGCTCCACGACGCCGGACAGTCGATCCGCTCTCCGGGGTGATAGAGACCGTTCTTCAGCGCGGCCGCCGCGGTCACCGGCTTGAACGACGAGCCGGTCGGGTATTGGCCGTTCGTCGCGCGGGCGAGCAGCGGCTTCTTCGGATCCGCGTTCAGCGCCGCGATCGCGTTGCTGTCGCCGCTGACGAAGAGGTTGAGGTCGTAGGACGGCCGGCTCGCGAGCACGAGGAGTTCGCCGGTCCACGGATCCTCCGCGACGATCGCGCCCTTCTGATCACCGAGCGCCTTCTCCGCTGCGGCCTGCAGCGCGGGATCGAGCGCGAGGACCGCGTCCTGGCCCGGAATGGCCGCGGCCTCGGCCAGCGTCTCGACCGGCCGCTCGTCACTCTCGACGATCGAAAGCCGCCAGCCGTAGCTGCCACCGAGCACGTCATCGAGCTGCAGCTCGAGCCCGGTCTTGCCGATGAGGTCCCCCGCGGCGAAGCCGCGCGTGCTGAGCTTCTGCGCATCAGCATCGGTCGCCTCGCCCATGTACCCGATGAGCTGCGCGGCGAGGCCGGTCGGGTAGCTGCGGACCCGCTGGGGCTGGATCTGGACACCCTCGATCACTGTGAGCCGCGACCGCAGCGAGTTGAACGCGTCGCCGGTCAGGGTCTTGATCGGCACGAAGCTGTCAGGCCGGACCCACGAGGCGTTGTACTTCGCCTTGATGTCGTCCGGCTTGAGATTCAGCACCGATCCGAGGCTCGCGAGCATCCCGGACTCGTTCTTGATCTGCTCGGGCACGACGCCCACGACCGCCGCGTCGGTGAACGTCGCGAGCTCGGTGCCGTCGCGCGCGATGATCCGGCCACGGCTGGTCGGCACCCGGGTCATCCGCACGAGCCGTCCGGTCGAAAGATGCGGAAGGATGGCCTCGGGCGTCCAGTCGATCTTCCACGCGGCCGTGTCCTTGTCGCCGACCATCACGAGCGAGAGGAACGTGTCGCGCTTGAAGTCGCCGACCCGCTGGGTGTGGAATGTCACGCTGAGCGGGACGGTCGCCTTGCGCGGGTCCGGGGAGCCGTTGGCGCCGGCCGGGTGGACCGCGGCAGCGGTGGTCGCGTCAAGCGACTTCAAGGTCATCTCGTCGCCGATGCGGGGCAGCCGCGCGATGAATCCGTCCTGGCCCACGCGGGCCTTGCTCTCGTCGGTCAGGAGATCCCACATCGCCTGGTAGTCGCCCTTGACCCACGCGGCGGCGTAGGCCCGGGCCGCCGGCTCTGCGGCGGGCGGCTGCGGTTCGCACGCGGCGAAGATCGACGCGATGACCGTCAGCGCGATCAGTCCGGGGACGATCCGGGTCATCGTCCTAGTAACCGGCCGCGTAGCCCTCGCGCCGCGGATCGGCGCCGGCGGAGAACACGCCGTTCTCGTCGATGGCCACGGCCTGCGCGCCACCGGTGACTTCGGCCCAATCGCCCAGCAGCTGCAGGTCGTGTCCCTTCGCCGCCAAGCCCTTGCGCACCTGCTCGGAGACGCGCGTCTCGATCTTGAGCGCGCGGCCCACCTCGTGGAACCACCGCGGCGCCTCGATGGCCTCCTGGACGTCGAGCCCGTGGTCGATGAGACCGACCGCGAGCTGGAAGTTGGTCTGGACCTGCGCCTGCGCGCCCGGCGTGCCGTAGACGAAGCGCGGCGCCGAGCCCTCCAGGACCATGACGGTGTTGAGCGTGTGCACCGGACGCTTGCCGCGTGCGAGAACGTTCGGCGAGCGCGGATCGAGCGAGAAGCCGGAGAGCCGGTTGTTCAGGAGGATGCCGGTGCCAGGGACCATCGTCGCCGACCCGAACAGGCTGAACACGCTCTCGATGAGCGACACGGCGTTGCCGTCACGGTCGACGACCGCGAGATACGTCGTGTTGGCCGGCAGGACCGCCGGTTCGACGCGCTCGGCGGCACGACCGGCGATCGCGCGCCGGCGCTGCGCGACGAACGCGCCGTCGGTGAGCTCCTCGACGACGAATGGCACCACCCGCGGATCGCCGGCCATCGCATCACGGTCGGCGAACGCGAGCTTCTTGATCTCGACCATCGTGTGGATCTGCTCGGCGCTGCCCCAGCCCATCGACCGCAGGTCGAGACCATCGGCGATCGCGAGCTCCTCCAGCAACACGTGCCCCTGCGATATGGGCGGCTGCCCGATCACGCGCAGGCCGCGGTAGCTCGTCTCGATCGGCTCCCGCCGCTCGGTGCGGTGGGCCGCGAGATCGTCGGCCGAGATCCACCCACCCATCGCCGCGATCCCTTCGGCGATCCGCGCGGCCAGCTCGCCGCGGTAGAACGTATCCGCTCCATTCGCCGCGATCGCGCGAAGCGAGCCAGCGAGATCAGGTTGCTGGAGCAACTCGCCGGCCCGCGGGTGCCGGCCCCGGGGGCTGTACGCCCGCGCCGCGGTCGGGTCGGCGGCGATCCGGTCGCCCTCCTCGCCGATGGCCGCCTCGAGCGCGTCGCTCACCGGAAAGCCCTCTGCGGCGTAGGCGATCGCCGGCGACAGCACCCGGTCGATGCCGAGCCGGCCGTGGTCGGCCAGCATGTCGCTCCACGCGGCGACGCAGCCTGGCACGGTGGCGAGCTTCGCGCCGCGGTCGCTGAAGCCGCGGCCGAATTCGGTCGCGTCGACCGCAGCAGGCGCCACCCCCGAGCCGTTGTACGCGGTCACGGTGCGGCCGCGGGCGTCGTAGACGAGAGCGAAGACGTCGCCGCCGATCGACGTGCGTTGCGGAAGGACCACCGCGCACACCGCGGCTGCGGCGATTGCGGCGTCCACCGCCGAGCCGCCATCGCGGAGCGCTGCGAGTCCCGCGGCCGTCGCGAGATGGTGCCCGCTCGCGACGATGCCATTGGCGGCCCGAACGGTCGGGCGGTAGGTCACGGCGCTGATGTTAGGCGGCCGAGCGGAGGAGCAGCTCGATCACGACCCGCCATCCGAACGCCGAGAGGGTCGCCACGACGATGCCGATCGCGAGCGAGTTGCGTGGCCGCTGGACCACCGGCATCAGCGCGATCGCGAGCGCGACGAGGAGGAGCTGCGGCGCGTCAGTTAGGAGAATCCCCGCGAACAGGATGTAACCGATGGCGATCCAGCCCAGCACACCGGGTCCGTTCGTCGCGACCACGAAGGCCGCAACCGCCGCCGCCGCGGCCGAGCCCCAGAGCATCAGATCGATGCCCGGATTGCCGAAGCCCCCGGTCTGCAGGTACGCGAACAGGGCCATCGCGAGCGCGTCGAATGCGGCGACCGCTGCGCGGAGGGTTGGGCTCATGGGGGTTCAGTGTGGAGGAACAGGCGGGTGTAGCCCACCGGCTCGCCCGGACCGAGCGCGGGCGGCCTCGATCCGTCGAGGTGCAGAAGCATCGCGTGCTCGTCGCACGCGAAGCGCTTCGGGCAGACCGGAC
>DASUSA010000071.1:0-4612 GCA_036375335.1 Candidatus Limnocylindria bacterium | reverse complement strand
CTGCTGGGCGGCGCTGGTCGTGATCGTTGCCATTTACTTACCTACCTTGATCCGCGGATCGAGGATCCCGTAGACGATGTCGACGGTGATGTTGGCGACCATGATCAGGAACGCGTAGAGCAGGGTCGTCGCCATGATGACCGGGTAGTCCCGGCCGAGGATGCTCGTGACGTAGAGCCGTCCGACGCCGGGCACGCTGAACAGCTGCTCGATGATGAACGAGCCAGTGATGAGTCCGGCCGTGACCGGCCCGACGATCGTCGCGACCGGGATCATCGCGTTCTTCATGACGTGCGTGACGATGACCACCTGCTCGCGCAAGCCCTTGCTGCGCGCCGTGCGCACGTAGTCCTGCCGGATCGCCTCGAGCATGCTCGCGCGCGTGATCCGCGTCAGGACCGCCGCGGGACCGAGCGCGAGGATGACGGTCGGCAGGATCATGTGCCTGATGTCACCCCACCCGATGATCGGCAACATCCGGAGATTCACGGCGAAGATGTAGATCGCGAAGATCGCGATCACGAACGACGGGATCGTGTAGCCGACCGTGGCGAAGAACAGGCTCCCGTAATCGACGACGGTGTTCTGCTTGAGCGCGCTCACGACGCCGAGCGGCAGTGCGATGGCGAGCGACAGGAGCAGCGCCTGCACGCCGAGCTGCGCGGATACCGGGAAGCCCTGAGCGATGATGTCCGTCACCGCACGGTCGTGGACGAGGCTTGGCCCGAAGTCGAGCCGGATCGCGTTGCCAAGGAACAGCACGAATTGCTCCGGCATCGGCTTGTCGATGCCGTACAAGCGGTCGAGCCGGTCGATCGCGGCTTGCGGCAATGGCCGGTTCTCGTTCTTCTCGAAGGGCGATCCGGGCGCCGAGTGGGCAAGGGCGAAGGTGATGAGGGCCACAAAGAACATCGTCGGGATGATCAGGAGGAGCCTGCGGATCGTGTATTGGAGCATCTCTGCTGTTAGCGCCTCCCGCCAAAAGTGAGTCGCCTCGTCGCGAGTGTATACCGGGGCACAGTCCGGACGGTTCGCGTTCAGCCGGCCATTTCGTCGCCTCTTCGGCCCGGCGGAACGTCGCCGGGCCGGCCTCGCGGCCGGCCCGGCGTCGACAGCTGGTGACGCGCGACGCTTACTGCTTCGCTGACACCGAGATGTTGGTCATGTCCATGATGCCGATCTCGAAGTCGAGTGCGGTGTCGGTGACACCGTGGACGTACGGCTTCAAGAGGTACTTGGTCGCCGAGAAGTAGAGGAAGGCCACCGGCGCGTCGCTCGTGAGGATCTTCTGCGCCTGGATGTACAGATCGTCACGCTTCTTTGCGTCCGGCTCCTTGTCCGCCTGGGTCACGAGAGCGTCGTACTGGGGGTTCTTCCAGCCGACGTGGCTGACGGTCGAGCTCGACTCGAACACGGTCGTGAGCCAGTCCTGCTGGTCGGGATAGTCCGCGCACCAGCCGAGGAGGAACAGGGCCGGAGTCGTCTCGGCCTTCTTCACCAGCTGGGTGTAGGTCGTGCGGTCCACCGGGTCGAGGGTGACATCGATCCCGAGGTTCGTCTTCCACTGCTGCTGAGCCCACTCAACGCGGGTCTTGGCAGCGGCCGACGACGAATACGTGAACTTGATGTTCGTGAGCTCGGGCTTGCCGGCGAAGCTGGATGCAGCGAGGTCGGCCTTCGCCGCTGCCGCATCGAAGCTCTGGGTGTGGTCGCTCGCGTCGTAGCCGGGGAGTCCCGGCGGCATGAACGACTCAGCGGCGACACCGATCTGCTGGACGTCGGTGATGTAAGCCTTGCGGTCGAATGACTTCGCGAAGGCCTGGCGGACCTTCACGTCAGTGAAGGGGGCCTTCAGGGTGTTGAAGCCGTAGTAGAAGGTGCAGGAGCCCGGGACATCCCGGACCTGCTTGGTGAGATCAGCATCGCTCGCGACGGTGCGGAGCTGCTCCGCGGCCACACCGACCGCGTCGAGCTCGTTGTTCCGGTACGCGGCGAAGGCGACGGCGCCTTCGTTGATCATGACCTTCTTCCAGGTCTTGAGCTTGGCCGGGGTCCGATAGTTGTCATTGCGCTCGTAGGTCATCGATTCGTTGTGCTTCCACTCAACGAGCTTGAAGGGGCCGTTGCCGACGAACGTGGCCGGCTCGGTCCATTTGTCGCCACCCTTGGCAACGTCGGACGCGCGCGCGGGAACGCCGACCCAGAGCGCGGCGATCGCGTTGAAGTACGGTGCCGGGTCGGTCAGCTTGAACGTGATGTCGTTGCCGCTGGTCGTGATCCCGAGCTTGGCCTGCGCGGCCGCGAGCTCGGCCGGCGTCGCTTTCTTCGGGTCCATGTTCGAGTAGTCCGAGCACCCGACGATGATGTAGCCGGTGAACGCGTAGTCACCCGCGACATTCGGGTCGCACAGACGCGTGAAGCCGTACTGGAAGTCCTTCGCGGTGACGGCCGAGCCGTCGGAGTACTTCAGACCATCACGGAGCGTGTAGGTGTAGGTCAGCCCGTCGGATGACACTTTGGGCTGGTCCTTCGCCGCGCCCGGGATCGGCTTGAGCGTCTTGGGGTCGAACGCCATGAGGGCCTCGAAGACCATCATGGTCTGGGCGACCTCATTGACGAACGATTCTTTCTGCGGGTCGATGGTGTCAGGCTCGCCGCCCGTGTTGGTGTTCAGCACACCATTCGGGTCGACCGCTGCGGCGTTGCTCGCGTTGTTGCCCCCTTGATTGCCGGCCTGGCACGCCGTCACGATCATC
Organism: Candidatus Limnocylindria bacterium; assembly: GCA_036375335.1. Lineage (GTDB taxonomy): Bacteria > Chloroflexota > Limnocylindria > P2-11E > P2-11E > UBA4735. The sequence goes on along the minus strand of DASUSA010000071.1, from coordinate 1,856 downwards.
GAAACCGCGACGAGCATCACCAGGATCGACCAGAGGCCTGAACGGCGCTGGATCATTCGCTCCCTCCAATTGTTGTTGCGCGCGACGCGTGTAGGTGCTGACGACGGACGCGGGGTTGCCAGTGCGATCGATCCGGGTCACCGACCCGGCTGAAGCCGGACCCCCACCGCCTCCTTCGCTGGCCCACACGCGCGCGACCGATGCTGAAAGCGGTCCGATGCGTGGGACCGTGTCATTGTGTGGTCGCCCGACGCGCAGCGTCAATTACGCGACAGTCGACCCGGTCGCTTCCTGTACCTGGGGCGTTCGGAAGTGGTTCAGGCCCCGATCCCCCTCCCTAATGGGCGGCGAACCGCCACTCGCGGGCGTTCCAGGTCAGCGGGGCCCCCGCGGACGCTGGATCGACGCCGGCGAGGGCTCTGGGAGCCACGTCGACCTGCAACTGCTGGTAGAGCGGGAGGGCCGGCCGGGCGGCATCCCAGGCCTGTTCGAGCTCGGCGTAAAGGAGCCGCTTCTCGCTGCGGTCGGGGCCTGCCGCGGCAGCGCCGCCGCCGAGGGTGTCGAACCACGGCCCGGCGAGGCCGCGGTACCGGTCGGTCGCTCGCTGGGGATCGCTGGTGTCCTCGGGCTCGATCGCGAGATCGAAGGCCCCACTGGCCAGCAGGGCGGCTGCCGCCTCGGGGGTTTCGTCCCTGACGTCGGCGGCGATCCCGATCGTCGCGAGGTCTCCGGCGACGAGGCGGGCCGCGCCGCTGCGGGCGACCGACCCGGAGGGGACCAGAATCGAGACCGTGAACCGCTCGCTGCCATGCTCGAGGATGCCGAACGTCCCCTTGGTGTAGCCGGCGGCAGCGAGGATGGCCTGCGCCCGATCGCGGTCGACCGCCGGGAGGTCGCCAGCGTCGGATGCCGCCCACCCCGGCGCGACAAGATACGTTCGCGGGACGAGCGCGCGACCCTCGAAGAGATTCGCGCTCAGCTTGCGGCGGTCGACGACGAGCTCGACGGCCTGGCGGAGCACCGGATCGGCGAAGCGCGGACCGTATCGCAGGACCTCGATCGACTCGGCCTGCTTGTAGAAGGTCTGCAGGGTCGTGCCATCCGCGAAGCGGTCGAGGGTGCCAGCGAGATCCGCCTCGAGCCCGGGCGAGGGCACGACGTCGACGTCGCCTCGTCGCAACGCGTCGAGGAGCGACGAACGATCGGCGAAGAACCGGATCTCGAGCCGCCCGAGGGCCGGCGCTCCGAGCGCGTATCCCTTGAACGCCGACAGGGTGATGCCGATGCCCGGCAGCCAGGCCGCAACGGCGAACGGGCCGGCGTGCACCGGCTCGCGCGCGTACGTCGCGCGCTGCGCGGCGGTCGCACTGCCGAGCAGGTGCTCGGGCAGCACGCGCGCAGCCAGGGCGTAGCCGTCCCAGCGCTCATTCGCGCGGTAGGTGAACCGGACGATCCGATCCGTCACGGCGTCGACGCGCTCGACCCGCTCCGCGGTCCAGCGTGCCTCGGTGCCGACGGGCTCGGTCCGGTCGCTCTCCCACGCGAACCGCACGTCGGCCGTCGTGAGCGGCGCGCCGTCCTGCCAGATCAGATCGGGGCGCAGCTCGAACGTCGCGACCAGTCGACCATCTGGGGCGAGCGGGTCGTCGGTCACGACGACGAGCCCGCCGTTCTCAAGGGTCGGCACGTTCACCGCCAGGCGTGGCACCAGATCGTCGTGGGCGTCGCGGCGCACGAGCTGCTCGGTGACTGCCGCCGCGATGATCCGAGCGTTCGGATCGTCGGCGAAGACCGACGCAGGCTCACCGACGAGGCCGATCACGATGTCGCGCCGCACGGGCCGCGGCGCGGCACAG
>DASUSA010000070.1:0-3538 GCA_036375335.1 Candidatus Limnocylindria bacterium | reverse complement strand
CGACTCTCGACCGCGAGGCGTCGGCCGGCGAAGGCATCGCCGCGTTCCTCGCCGGTCTGCTCCCGCGACGCGGCCGGAGACCGGCTCCGCCCCGCGACGACGGCACGCCGGCGGGCGCGCTGCGGGCCTTGTACTGGCGATACCTCGCGCGTGGCGACGCGACCGGCGTCGCGTGGCGCGCCGCCGGCGAGACGCCGCGCGAGCATCACGATCGCAGCATCATCGCGGCGCCCCGGAACGAGGCCGCGACCGTGCTCGTCCGGGCGTTCGAGGATCTGCGCTACGGGGACCGCGACCCCGACCCCGCGACCGTTGATGCGGCTCGCCGCGGGCTCGCCGCAATCGAGGAGGCGCCGTGACGGTCGTCGCGATCGTCGGGCCGACCGCCTCGGGGAAGAGCGCGCTCGCCCTGCGGGCCGCCGAGCGGAGCGGCGGGGAGATCGTCTCGGCGGACTCGCGGCAGGTGTATCGCGGGATGGATGTCGGGACGGCGAAGCCGACCTTCGCCGAACGACAGCGTGTCCCGCACCACTGCATCGATCTCGTCGATCCGTCGGAGCCCTACGACGCGGCGTGCTACCAGCGGGACGGGCGCGCGGCACTCGCCGACATCGCGTCGCGCGGCAAGACCGCGTACGTCGTGGGCGGGACGGGCCTCTACGTGCGCGCGCTCCTCGATGGGTTGCTGCTCGAAGCTGCCCCGACCGATCCGAAGCTCCGCGCGACCCTTGAGCGCCGCGCTGCGGCCGAGGGGCCGGCGGCGCTCCATGACGAGCTCGCGCGGATCGATCCCGTCGCGGCGGAACGCGTCGACCCGCGCAACGGCCGACGGGTCGTGCGGTATCTCGAGCTTGCCCTCCTGGCCGGGCGCGTACCCCAAGAACGTGACGCGAGGGTCGCGGCTCGGCGGATCGGCCTCGATCCGCCGCGCGCGTGGCTCGACGAGCGCATTGGGGCTCGCGTCCGGCAGATGGTCGCTGATGGCGTCCTGGAGGAGACCCGCCGGCTCGTCGCTGCGGGGGTGGATCAGCGGCTGCCGAGCATGAGCGGGCACGGCTACGTCCATTGGACCGCACATCTCCGGGGCGAGCTCGGCCTGGAGGCCGCGATCGCGGCGACGGCGAAGGACGTGCGCGCCTACTCGCGGCGGCAGATGACGTGGTTCCGGCGCGACCCGGACATCCGGTGGGTCGATCCGACCGCGATCGATCCGCTCACGCTCCTGGACGAGGTACCAGCCTGAGGTTCACGAAGATGCACGGCTGCGGCAACGACTTCATCGTCGTCGACGAGCCCGTGCCCATCGATGCGGCACGGGCGCGCGGGCTCTGCGATCGCCGCACTGGTATCGGTGCCGACGGCATCCTGGTCATCGGCGCGCCGACCGGGCGCCGTTGGCCGCTCACCATCCACAACGCCGACGGCTCGATCGCCGACGCGTGCGGGAACGGGTCGCGGTGCGTCGCGCGCTACGTCCTCGATCGTCACGGCGGCGACGCGCTGGAGCTCGACACCGCGAGCGGCGTGGTGCGGGCGTGGCGCGATCCCGAAGGATTCGCGATCGAGCTCGCGGCGCCGCAACTCGGCGAGCTGATCCGGGTCGATGGCCACGAGGCACGGACCGTGCGGGTCGGGAACCCAAACGTGATGGTCTTCGTCGAGGATCCGCGCGCGAAGATCTCGTCGCCCTCGCCGCCGCGTCAACGGCCATCGCCGGCCCGGCGAACGGTGGTGCGCTCACGCCGCGCGGCGCGGGCGAGATCGTGCTGCGGGTGCATGAGCGCGGAGTGGGGGAGACCCTCGCGTGCGGCACGGGCTCGTGCGCCGCGGTCGCAGTGGCGATCGCGCGGGGCGATGTGACGAGCGATACGGTCCGGGTGCGCCTGAGCGGTGGCACACTCATCGTCCGGCCACGGGGCGACCGCTACGAGCTCGCCGGCCCGGCCGAGTACGTGTTCCAGGGAGAATCGTGACCTTCGACACCGCTGTGCCCGCGGAGCGCGCCTACCTCGTCGGCCTCGAGCAGCAGGGCAACGCCCTCGAGGCCGAGGATTCCCTCGAGGAGCTCGCGACGCTCGTACTCGCCGCCGGCGCGACCGTCGTCGGGCAGGCCACGCAGCACCGGCGCGCGCCTGATCCGAACACGTGGGTCGGCAAGGGCAAGGCCGAGGAGCTCGCGGTGGAGCGCGCCCGGCTCGGCGCCGACCTCATCGTGTTCGACGACGAGCTCTCGCCCAAGCAGCAGAAGAACCTCGAGGAGCTGCTCGGCGTCCGGGTCATCGACCGATCCGCGGTGATCCTGGACATCTTCGCGCGGCACGCGCGCTCGCGCGAAGGCCAGCTCCAGGTCGAGCTCGCGCAGATGGAGTACCGGATGCCGCGCCTGGCCGGGCTTGGCAAGGAGCTGTCGCGACTCGGCGGTGGGATCAACACCCGCGGACCCGGCGAGTCGAAGCTCGAGAGCGACCGGCAGGTCATCCGCCGCCGGATCCAGGAGCTGAAGGAGCGGCTCGCCACGGTCGCCGAGCAGCGCGAGCGATCGCGCCAGTCGCGCGCAAAGGACGGCCTGTTCCTCGCGGCGCTCGTCGGCTACACGAACTCGGGGAAGTCGACGTTGCTGAACGCGCTCACCGGCGCGGACGTGTTCGTCGCGGATCAGCCGTTCGCGACGCTCGATCCGACCACGCGCCGGGCGGTGGTCGGCGACGGAGTGAACGTGCTGCTCTCGGACACTGTCGGATTCGTGAACAAGCTCCCGCCGACGCTCGTCGCCGCGTTCCGCGCCACCCTCGAGGAGCTGGCCGACGCCGACCTGCTCGTCCATGTCGCGGATGTGTCGCATCCAAACCTCCACGAGCGCATGCGGGTGGTCAAGGACACCCTCGCGTCGCTCGAGCTCGGCGCTCGCCCGCAGCTGCTCGTTCTCAACAAGGCCGACCTCCTGCGTGACGCCGAGGGCGACGCGGTCCGCGAGGCCCTGGGCGCAGAGTTCCCGCGGGCGATCCTCGTGTCCGCGAAGGCCGGCGAGGGGATCGAGGCCCTCCGCCAACGGCTCGCGGAGGCCGCCCGAGCCAGCTGGACGAAGATCCGGCTCACCCTTCCATACGATCGGGGCGGCGCGATGATCCAGCGGATCCGCGAGCGCGGCGCGCTGCGGCGCGAGGACTATTCGGAGCGCGGCATCGATATCGAGGCCGACGTGCCGGCGGACCTCGCAGCGGAGCTGCGCGCGATGGCCCACGCGTAGTGGCCGCGACGGCGGCCCCGACCACGAGCTACCGCGCCCTCCTCCACGTCCCCGGGTTCCCGCGACTGGCGGTGGCCACGCTCCTAGTGCGTGCGGGCGCGTCGATGTGGCAGCTCGCGCTCGTCCTGTTCGTCCTGCAGCGGTACGGCTCCGCCTCGCTCGCTGGCATCAGCGTGTTCCTCGCGATCGCGCCCGGGGTGATTGTGAGCCCGCTCGCCGGCGCGCTCCTCGATCGGTATGGCCGGGTGCGGTTGATGGTCTCCGACTACGCCGCCTCGGCGATCGCACTCA
>DASUSA010000069.1:0-3290 GCA_036375335.1 Candidatus Limnocylindria bacterium | reverse complement strand
GTCCGTCGCTCCGCGGCGAGCTCGGTCGCGAGCTCGCGCTCCTTCTCGTTCAGCTTCGTCGGCAGGACGACCTTCACCGTCACGAAGAGGTCGCCCGATCCGCCGCCGGCGCGGGGCATCCCCTGTCCGGCCAGGCGGATCGTCCGGCCGTTCTGCGTCTCCGGCGGGATCCGCAGGCTCACCCGGCCCTTCAGCGTCGGCACCGTGACCTCGGCTCCGAGCAGCGCCTCATGCAGCGCGACCGGCAGCTCCATGCGCAGGTCATCGCCGTCGCGCGTGAACAGCGGATGCGGCTTCACCTTCACCTGCAGGTACAGGTCGCCGCCGGCGGCCTGCCCGGCGAGCCGGATGCGCTGCCCGTCCCGCACGCCCGCGGGGATCTTCACGCTGAGCCGCTTCGTATTGCCGTCCTCGCCATTGAGCTCGAGCACCCGCTCGGTGCCCTTGTACGCCTCGGGCAGGGTGACTTCGATCGGGTATTCGACGTCCGCGATCGCACGCGATCGCGCGGTCCGGCGTCGAGTGCCGTTGCCGGCGGCCGCGTCGCTGAAGCCACCTGCGTTGCCGAACACCGACTGGAAGAAGTCCGAGAAGTCGCCGCCACCGCCGCCGAACGGGTCCGCGCCTGGCGTGCCGGTGTAGACCCACTGGAACCCGCCGTTGGTCCCGCCTCGCCGCGAGCCCGCCCCGGCCTGGGCGTAGCGCTCCCAATCCGGACCGAGCTGGTCGTAGCGCTTGCGCTTGTCGGCGTCGCTCAGGACCTCGTTGGCCTCGTTGACCTCTTTGAACTTCTTCGACGCGTCCGCCGACTTGTTCACGTCGGGATGGAACTGGCGCGCCAACTTGCGGTACGCCTTCTTGACGTCGGCGGCGGTCGCGTTCTTCGAGACGCCGAGGGTCTTGTAGTAGTCCTTGTATTCAACGGGCATCGTCGCCCCCTCTTAGTTCGGCGGCGGGACCATCGTCGGCCGCGCGGCTTCGATCTGCGCGGGGGTGATGCTCGGTCCAGGAAGCAGTGCCAGCTTCAGCACTTCCTCGATGTTCGAGACGGGCTTGATGTCGACCGTGTCGGTGACCTCCTTGGGGACATCGACGAGGTCCTTCTTGTTCTTCTCGGGGAGGATGAAGGTCTTGATCCCGGCGCGGTGTGCCGCGAGCAGCTTCTCCTTCACTCCACCGATCGGAAGGACGCGGCCGCGCAGGGTGATCTCACCCGTCATCGCGACCTCGCGCCGGACGCGTCGGCCGGTGAGGGCCGACACGATCGCGGTCGCCATCGTGACTCCCGCGGACGGGCCGTCCTTCGGGATCGCTCCGGCCGGAACGTGAATGTGCATCGCGTGGTCCTTGAAGAAGCCCTTCGGCACACCGAGCTCCGCCTGGTGCGCCCGCACGTAGCTCAGCGCCGCCCGCGCGGACTCCTCCATGACCTTCTGGATCTGGCCGGTGAGAACGAACTCCTCGGTCTTCGAGCCCTGATCCATGATCGTCGCCTCGACGGTGAGGACGTCGCCGCCGGCCTCGCTCACCGAGACACCGGTGACCGCGCCGACCTGGTCCTCTTCCTCGGCCAGGCCGAAGTCGAACTTCTCCGGTCCGAGGTACGTCGAAAGATCAGCCGCGTCGACCGAGACGGTCTCCGCCTTGTGCTCGGCGATCTGACGCGCGACCTTGCGGCAGATGGTGCCGATCTCGCGCTCGAGGTTCCGGACGCCGGCCTCACGGGTGTAGAGGCGGGCCATGTCCTTGAGCGCCGCGTCCGTGAGGATGAGCCGCCCGTTCTCGAGGCCGTGCTGCTTCAGCTGCCGCGGCAGGAGGTAGCCGATGGCGATGTGCATCTTCTCGTCTTCGGTGTAGCCGGGGAGCCGGATGATCTCCATCCGGTCCCGGAGCGGCGGGATGATCGTGTCCTCCACGTTCGCCGTCGTGATGAAGATGACCCGCGACAGGTCGTAGGGCACTTCGAGGTAGTGGTCGGAGAACGTGCTGTTCTGCTCGGGGTCGAGGACCTCGAGGAGCGCCGAGCTCGGGTCGCCGCGGAAGTCCGCGCCGACCTTGTCGATCTCGTCGAGCATGAACACCGGGTTCGTCTCAGCCGCGGTCTTCATGTTCTGGAGCACCCGGCCGGGCAGCGCGCCGACGTAGGTGCGCCGGTGGCCGCGGATCTCCGCCTCATCACGGATGCCGCCGAGCGACATCCGGACGAATTTGCGGCCCATCGCGCGGGCGATGGACTTGCCGAGGCTCGTCTTGCCGACGCCGGGCGGGCCGACGAAGCACAGGATCGGGGCGCGCAGCTCGTGCGAGAGCTTGCGCACCGCCATGTACTCGAGGATCCGATCCTTGATCTTCGGGAGGCCGTAGTGGTCCTCGTCGAGGATCCGCGCGGCTTCCACGATGTCCCAGTCGTCCTCCGGAGCCTTCTTCCAGGGGACCGAGATGAGCCAGTCGACGTAGGTGCGGATGACGCCCTGCTCCGGCGAGGCCTGCGGGATCTTCTCCAGGCGCCCGACCTCCTTGAGGGCCTTCTCCTTCACCTCGTCGGGCATGCCGGCGGCCTCGATCTTCTCGCGAAGCTCGTTGACCTCCGAGCTGCCGTCATCGTCCCCGAGCTCCTTCTGGATGGCCTTCATCTGCTCGCGGAGGATGTACTCGCGCTGCGTCTTGTCCAGGGTCTGCTGGACGTCGCTCTGGATCTTCGCCTTCATCTGCAGGATCTCGTTCTGCTTGGCGAGGAACACCGAGAGGAACCGGAGCCGATCGACCACGCCGTCCATCTCGAGGAGCTGCTGACGCTGCTCGATGGTGAGGTCCTGGCTCTGGGCGACGAGGTCGGCGAAGTGCGACGGGTCGTCCGTGCTCTTCGCGGTCATCGCGACCTCAGGCACGATCGAGCCGCCGTTCTCGACGTAGTCGCCGAACAGGCTCTTCACGCTGCGAAGCAGGGCCTCGCGCTCGACCGGCTCGCCCGGGATCTCGTTGATCGGCTGGAACGTCGCGCGGAAGTACCGCGAGTCCGGCGTGAAGCCGGTGATCTTCACCCGCTGGAGGCCCTGCACGATGACCTGCGCGCTGCCGTCGGGGATCCGGAGAAGCCGCACGATCTCGGCGACGGTCGCGACCGTGTAGATCTGGTCGGACGTGACGTCGTCGACCTCCGGGTCCTTCTGCGCGGCGAAGATGACGTAATGCTTTTCTTCGCTCATCGCGGCATCGATGGCCGCCACGCTCTTGTCGCGACCGACCCCGAGGGGTTGGACGATCTTCGGGAACACCACCATCTCCCGCAA
>DASUSA010000068.1:0-3972 GCA_036375335.1 Candidatus Limnocylindria bacterium | reverse complement strand
GAGTTCCGGTTCAGCGTCCGCGCGCCAATGACGCGCGGGGTCTACCGGCTCAACCTGCGTCCGGTCATCGACGGCACGGTGTGGATGGAAGACCAGGGTGTCTTCTGGATCCTCGACGTCCGGTAGCTACCGGCCGGCTCCCGCGTTCGTGAACACGACCCAGTAGACGAAGTACAGGAGCGCCGCGGTGAGGACGAGTCGGATCACGATCTGCGTGCGGCTCATCTTCATGCGCGAGCTGCCGCGAACCGCGATGCGGACAAGAAGCTGATCGGGTGGCGCGTCACGCCATCGAGCGCAAGGTCGGCCAGCACCTCGCCCATCACGCTCGCGAACTTGAACCCGTGGCCGGAGCAGGCCGAGGCGTACGCGACCGGCCCGTCGAGATCCACGATGAAGTGCTCATCCGGGGTGACCGTGTACATGCAGATCTTCGTCATCCGCACCGGGCCGTCAGCCACCGGCAGCCGTTCTTTGATGAAGTCGCGGATCGGCGCCTCGTCCGCCGGATGGGTCTCCCGGTCGACCGCGTCCGGATCGGTCGGCGTCCCGGCACCGTGCGTCGCGATCTTGAGGCCCTGATCGGCGAGGTACGGGAAGCCGTAGCAGCCGTGGCCGAGGCCGGAGTCGACGATGTACACCGGCAGCCGCGCGAGCGCCTCGCGCTCCGCGACGGGCTCGAACCAGAAGAGCGGGACGCGGTTGACCTGGAGCAGCGGCGCGATCTGCGGCAGCAGCCTCGGGTTCCACGCCCCGGCGGCGATGACGAGCCGGTCCGCCCGGTACGTTCCGCGATCGGTGTCGACCCGCACGCCGTCCCCGTCGCGGACCCACGAGGCGACGCGCTCCTCGAAGTGCAGATCGGCGCCGCCGCGTTCGGCGACCGCGAGGTGCGCGGCGATCGCCCGGTCCGGCAGTAGGTAGCCCGCGGTCGCCTCGGCCAGTCCCCACCAATCCGGGTCGAAGCGGAACAACGGGAGCCGGGCGCGAAGCGAGGCCGGGTCCAGCAGCTCGTGCTCGAGGCGGTGCGCTCGCGCGCTCCGCAGCGAGCCCGCGACGAGCTCGCCGTCGCGCGGTCCCACGTACACGCCCCCGGTCTGGCGGAGGATCTCGCCTTCCGTGTCCGACTCGAGCTCGCGCCAGAGCGCCCACGCGCGTTCGAGCAGTGGGACGTAGTCGGGGTGCTCGTAATACGCGAGCCGGATGACCCGGGTGAGCCCACCCGATGAGCCGTTCGTGTGGCCGCGGGCGAACGCCTCGAGACCGACGACGCTGGCGCCGCGCCGGGCAAGGTGCGCGGCCGCGGCGCTGCCATCCGCGCCGAGCCCGACGAGGATGACGTCGGTCACGGCACTAGGTTCGGCTGAACTCGTCGAAGAAGCGGCCCAGGGTCATCGCCGCTTTCGGCATGAGGTCGAGTCGCACGTTCTCGTCGGGAGCGTGCACGCGCGAATCCGGGTGGCTGTAGCCGATCGCGACCATCGGCAGCTTCTGGGGATTGCAGACCTGGTACTGCGGGGCCGTGCCGGGGCTCGAGAAGAGCCGCAGCGGCTTCGATCCGTAGACCGCCGTCGACGCGCGCTCCGCGGCGTCGACGATCGGCGCGTCGACCGGGCCCCAGTACGGATGCTCGCTGCCCCAGTTCTTGATCGCGATGTCGTCGAAGCCGCGCTTGTCCAGATGCGCGCGCAGCTGGCGCTCGATCTTCTCCGGGTCCTGATCGGGCACGAGGCGCATGTCGATCTTCACGTGGGCCTCCGCCGGGGTGATGGTCTTCGCGTCGTTGCCCGTCCAGCCCGCCCAGATCCCGGCGATATTGCAGGTCGGGGCGAACAGCTGGGCGATCTGCGCGTCGAGTCCGGACTTGCCGCCGACGAAGCGCTTCGCGCCGTAGATCGCCTTGAGCTTCGCCTCCTCGAACGGGATCGTCTTCAGATGCGCGATCTGCTGGTCGCTCGGTTTGCGCACGTCGTCGTAGAAGCCGTCGATCGTCACCGTGCCGTCGGGCTTGCGCATCGTCGCGAGCGCTTCGACCAGCCGCCACGCAGCGTTCTCATAGAGCGACGCGCCGCCGGAGTGGGCGTCGTAGTTCAGGGTCTTGACCGAGAGCTCCACATAGAGGATCCCGCGCACGCCGCAGATCAGCGTCGGCCGGTCCTGCGCGTCGAGCCCGCCGCCTTCCTGCAGCGAGCCGTCGCCGGTCGTGAGGTCCGGCCGCTCCTGGAGCATCGAGTTGAAGTGGCGGCTCGACGACTCCTCCTCGCCCTCGACGAGGAAGCGGATTTTGATCGGCAGCGGCCCGATCGCGTCTTGGTACGCCTCCGCCGCCTGAACGCGGATGAGGAACTGTCCTTTGTTGTCGGAGACGCCGCGCGCGAAGAGCTTGTTGTCGCGGATCGCGGGCTCGTAGGGCGGCGTCGTCCAGAGGTCGAGCGGTGCGGCCGGCTGCACGTCGTAGTGCTGCACGCAGATGAGCGTCCGCTTCCCGCTCCCCATCTCGCCGACGACGAGCGGCGCGACGCCGGGCTTCTCGATGAGCTCGACCTTCGCCCCGGCCTTGCGCAGCCGGTCGGCGGTCCACTTCGCACCCCGTTTGAGCTCCGGAAGCTGCGCGGTCTCGCACGGGATGCGGCAGTAGTCGCTGAGCTCCTCGGTCCACTGCTTCGAGCGGTCAGCGACCAGCCGGTCAAATGCCTGGTAGTTCACGAAGAGCCTCCCCGCGGTGGTCCGGCGATCGTAGTTCGACGACGCATCGATCGTCGGCCCGGGTCGTGCATTCCTTTGGGGGATGACGGGTGATGTGATCGCAGGCCGCTACGAGCTCGGCGAGCGGCTCGGCAGTGGTGGGATGGCCGATGTGTACGCGGCCTACGACCGAACGCTCGAACGCTCCGTCGCGCTCAAGCTGCTTCGCGAGGGCCTCAGTACGGACAAGACCTTCGTCGCGCGGTTCACGCGCGAGGCTCGGGCCGCCGCATCGATCGCGCACCCGCGCGTGGTCCAGGTGCTCGATGCGGGCAGCGTGGACGGGCGCCACTACATCGCGATGGAGATGGTGCCCGGAGGCACCCTCAAGCAGGTCATCCAGCGGGACGGGCCGTTCCCCGAACGAAGGGCGCTGCGTATCGCGCGCGAGATCGCCGACGGCGTCGCCGCCGCGCACGCGCGCGGCATCATCCATCGCGACCTCAAAGCGCAGAACGTGCTCATCGACGCGGAGGGGCATCCGAAGGTGGCGGACTTCGGGATCGCCCGCACGGCGGAGGACACCGGGCTCACCCAGACCGCCGCGCTCCTCGGTTCGGTGCACTACTTGGCACCCGAGCAGGCCAGCGGCGGTCCGGTGGACGAACGCGCGGACGTGTACAGCCTGGGCGTGCTCATGTACGAGATGCTGACCGGGATCCTTCCGTTCCGCGCCGATACTCCGCTCCAGATCGCCAATCAGCATCTGTATGAAGAGCCGGTGCCGGCGCGGCGCATCCGCTCGGGCCTCGCGCCCGAGACCGACGCGCTCGTGGCGCGCGCGATGGCGAAGAGGCCGGCGAAGCGGTTCGCGTCCGCCGCAGCGCTGAGCGACGCGATCGGGGGACTGCTTGGCGAGCGCCGGGTGGTGGCCGCTGATCCGATCGCCGCTGATCCGGTCGCAGTGCCTGCCGCTGTTGCGGCGGGTCGACGGTGGCCGCTGCTGGCGGCTCTGGCGCTCTTCGCGCTGCTCGCACTCGGCGCCAACGTGATGGCCTCCCGGGGGGCCGCGCCGCTCGCGGCATCGAGCCCGACGCCCCAGGCGACCGTCGCCGGCTTTGCGGTGAATCCCGCGTCGACCAGTGCTCCGGCAACGGCCGCACCGACCCTCGCGCCCACCGCGGCCTCGGCAGTTGCCGCGGCGCCCACGGCCGCGGCACCGGCGGCCGTCCCCGTCTCGGCCGCCGATCCCGCGTCGACGGTGGTGTCGTTCTATCGGCTGATCAC
>DASUSA010000067.1:0-2038 GCA_036375335.1 Candidatus Limnocylindria bacterium | reverse complement strand
TCTCGTCCTGGTCCGCCCGATCATCACCGAGAAATCGATGGGCGGCACGAACTCGGGCCGCTACACCTTCGCGGTCGCGAAGGCCGCGACGAAGCAGGAGATCGCGCAGGCGGTCGCCGAATCGTTCAAGGTCGATGTCGTCGCGGTCAACACGATGACCGTGCACGGCAAGGCCCGGCGCATCGGCAAGAAGATCGGCAAGCAGTCCGATTGGAAGAAGGCCGTCGTGACGTTGGCCGAGGGCCAGCGCATCGAGCGCTACTTCGTGGAAGGGGTGTAGGCCGATGCCGCTCAAGAAGTACAAGTCGGTCACCCCGGTCCGGCGCTACCGCCAGACCGCGGACTTCGCCGGCCTGACGAAGAAGCCGGCCGAGAAGAGCCTGACCGAGTCGAAGGATCGCACCGGCGGCCGCAACGCCAAGGGTCGCGTGACGATGCGCTACCGCGGCGGCGGCGAGAAGCGCCGCTACCGGATCGTGGACTTCAAGCGCGACAAGGACGGGATCCCGGCGAAGGTGACGGCGATCGAGTACGACCCGAACCGCTCGTCGCGGCTCGCCCTCCTTGTGTACAAGGACGGCGAGAAGCGCTACATCCTGGCGCCGCTCGACCTGAAGGTCGGCGATTCGGTCCTCTCCGGGCCGGACGCGGAGGCGCGCCTCGGGAACTGCATGCCCCTTGAGAACATCCCGACCGGAACGCAGATCCACGGGGTCGAGCTCCAGCCCGGCCGCGGCGCGCAGCTCGTGCGCTCCGCCGGCGGGGTCGCGCAGCTCGTCGCGAAGGAGGGCGAGTACGCCCAGGTCCGGCTGCCCTCGGGCACGATCCGGATCATCCACGTCCGCTGCCGCGCGACGGTCGGCCAGCTCGGGAACATCGAGCACGAGAACGAGAAGATCGGCGGCGCGGGCCACAAGCGCCACATGGGCCGCCGACCCCAGGTCCGCGGCGTCGTCATGTCGCCGCGCGACCACCCGCACGGCGGCGGCGAGGCGAAGTCTCCGGTCGGTGGTATGGCCCAGACCCCGTGGGGCAAGCCCGCGATGGGCCTGAAGACGCGTCGCAACCCGAAGACGGACCGCTTCGTGATCAAGCCGCAGAAGAAGAGGGGCAAATAAGTGAGTCGCAGCGTCAAGAAGGGTCCCTTCGTCGAGGACTCGTTGAAGAAGAAGATCGAGGCCCTCAACTCACGCAACGAGAAGAAGGTCGTGAAGACCTGGTCGCGCGCGTCGGTGATCCTCCCGATCATGGTCGGACACACCATCGCCGTGCACGACGGCCGGCGTCACGTGCCGGTCTTCATCACCGAGAACATGGTCGGGCACCGGCTCGGCGAGTTCGCCGCGACCCGCACGTTCAAGGGCCATGGCCGCGGGGCCGCGGCCGAGACCGCCACGACCGTGAAGGCGGGGGCCTAAGCGCGTGGAAGTGAAGGCGAGCGCGAAGTTCCAGCGGGTGTCCCCGCGGAAGGCCCGGTTGGTGACTGACCTGATCACCGGGAAGTCCGCGGAGGAGGCGATCTCGATCCTCGAGCACCTGCCGAAGGGCTCGGCGATCACGATCGGCCGCGTGGTGCGCTCCGCCGTCGCGAACGCGGAGAACAACTTCAACCTGACGCTCGAGAACCTGTACGTGAAGCGCGCGATGGCCGACGAGGGTCCGCGGATGAAGCGCGTGTGGATGCGGGGTCGCGGTCGCCGCGACGTGAAGCTGCACCGCACCAGCCACATCACCGTGATAGTCGACGAGAAGGAGTCATAAGAGTGGGACAGAAGGTCCATCCGATCGGATACCGGCTCGGATTCACGAAGACGTGGAACGCGAAGTGGTTCGCGGAGGCGAAGAACTACCGGATCCTCCTGAAGGAGGACATCGCCATCCGCACGACCATCCGTGGCCGGCTGCGTGACGCCGCGATCGCGCGCATCGACATCGAACGCTCGACGAACCAGGTGACCGTCACGATCCAGACCGCGAAGCCCGGCGTGGTCATCGGCAAGGGTGGCGCGAAGGTGGAGGAGCTCCGTCAGGCGCTCGG
>DASUSA010000066.1:0-2028 GCA_036375335.1 Candidatus Limnocylindria bacterium | reverse complement strand
GTCCTCTGCACGACCGTCGTGCTGCACCGGAATGCGTGCGGCCGAGAAATCCAATTCTACCGTTCGCCAACTCGAACGCGCACGCGCCGTAGTGCCGACCTCCCAGACATTCTGCAAAGGATTGCCACGCGCGCTTGCCGTCGAGCTCGGTGACGACGCAGCGCCGCACAGCAACGCGACCGGGTGGATGGTCAAGGTCTGGTTCGGCAACAAGGATCTGCACTACGAGTGCGGCGTGTATTTCCGCCGCAAGATCATCGAGGTCGGCCTGCACTTCGAAAGCGACGCGTTCACGAATCAGCTTCTGCTCGGCGCCATTCGCGTCCGCGCGAAGGCGATCGCGAAGAAGCTGCCGGCCGCGCGCATCGAGAGCTGGGATAAGGGCTGGGCTCGGATCTGGGAGCCGATCGCGCTCGAGAAGCTCGACGACGATTTCAGCGACCACATCACGAAGACCCTCGCGGCGTACATCCGCGTGCTCGAGCCGATGCTCGAGGACGCGCTGCCGGCGAACGTGCGCTGGAGCAAGTAGCCTCCGTCCGATCTGAGCGACGGAGGACCGTGATGCCAACGACCCATGAAGCGACCGCCACGTGGCGCGGCGAGCTGGCCTCGGGCAAGGGCACCGTGTCGACGAAGAGCGGTGCGCTCAAGCAGTCCGCGACCAGCTGGACGGAACGCACCGAGGGCACCGGGAGCGAGGGCGCGACGAGCCCCGAGGAGCTGCTCGCGGCCGCGCATGCCAGCTGCTTCTCGATGGCCTTCGCCGCGCGCCTCGCGAAGGCCGGCGTGGCCGACCCGAACATCTCCGTCAGCGCGAAGGTCACGTTTGGTCCGAAACCCGAGGGCGGCAACGCGGTCCTTTCGAGCGCGCTGACGGTGCGCGCGCAGGCGCCTAATGGCGACGTTGCGAAGCTCAAGGCTGTGGCCGAGGACGCGAAGGAGAACTGCCCGATCTCGCAGGCCCTGAGGGGGAATGTCGCGCTCAGCGTCGAGGCGACCCCGGGCTAGCGGACTTCGCGCGCCGCGGAGACCGCCTCTTCCGCGTTCCCAATGAGCCGTTGGGCGCCGCCGAGCGCGCGTGGCACGTCGAAGCGATGGTCAAAGTTGCCCAGGTTCTCCGCCGCCTCGAGCGCCTCTTCGAGGGCCGAGCTGGCGAGCCGGAGCGCCGAGGCGAGCCGCTCGAGCTCGCCCTGATCGATGGTCACCCCGCCGATGGTGCCACGGCCGACCGCCATATGCTCGACCGGATGATCGAAACACTCCGCACCGTCCGGCAGATCCGCCAGTACGCGACCGATCCCGTGCCCGACGACGCCATCGCGCAGATCCTCCAGGTCGCGCGCTGGACCGGAAGCTCGAAGAACTCGCAGCCGTGGCACTTCGTCGTCGTTCGGGATCGCGACGCCCTCAAGCGGATCAGCGCGCTCCGGCCGAGCATCAACTGGCTTGCCGGGGCACCACTCGCGATCGCGATCGTGCTCGACGGCGGGGGCACGAGCGAGGCGTACGACGAGGGCCGGGTCACCGAACGGCTTCTCATCGCCGCGCACGCGCTTGGTCTGGGCGGCGGCACGGCGTGGTTCGGCGATGACACGCAGCAGGCCGACGCGAAGCGGATCCTCGGCATCCCAGCGGACCGGACCGCCCGCTCCGTGGTCGCCATCGGGCGGCCGGTCTCCGTCAAGGATCCGCGGCCGAACCCGCGCGCAGGTGGGCGGAAACCGCTCTCCGAGATCGTGAGTCACGAGCGCTGGGGGAAGTCGCAGCGCTGAACAACCTGCCGCAAACGCCGAATCCACTCGTGGTACGCGCGGACTTCGAGGACGACACCGCGTGGCACGAGATCGAACGCATCGCCCGATCACCCGTGGGTCCCGAGGGATTCCTCGCCTATCTCGACTTTCTGGACGATCGATCCTACGAAGGTGTCGGCTTAGCCGAGCTCCCGACCCTCGCCCGCGCGCGATACCGGCATAACTTCATCGTGCTTGCCGACGCGCTCTCGATGCGCCAGCCGGACCATCC
>DASUSA010000065.1:0-2399 GCA_036375335.1 Candidatus Limnocylindria bacterium | reverse complement strand
ACCTCAACACGGTGGACGGCCACATCGAAGCCATCAAGCGTTGGCGTGACGTCTACAACTCGGTCCGTTAGAGCTCTGCAGCGCCGCACTTTTCGAGCCACTCGCCGATGGCGCTCCGGGTCTGCTCGGTGATCTCGAACTGCACCGGTCGGCCCGTCTTTTTCTGGATCACAGTCGCTCGGTCGCGAACTCTGCCTCCGCCGGCCAGGTCATCGATCGTCCGAAGCTGCGAGCACCTATTTCTTCGGCTGCTCCTTGACGCGCGTCACGAGCTGGGTCGGATTGACAAAGCGCAACGCAATGAGCAGCCAGATTAGCGTCGTCATCATATGTGTGACGGCCATCGCGTCGACTGACTGGGTGGCACGGACGCCGGCAGCGAAGACCGAATAATACAGCACGACGACGAGCGTCTGGCTGTCCGGCCCGGCGGTAAGGAAGGTCAGCTCGAACATCGCGATGGTACGGACGAGGACGAGCAGCGCCGCGGCGAGGATGCCGGGGGCGAGGAGCGGCACCAGCACGTGGCGAAAGACCCGGAACGTGCCGGCGCCGAAGACGCGCGCCGCCGCCTCGAGCCGCGGGTCGATCTGCTCGATGTACGGCGTCATCACCAGGACGACGAACGGCACTGTCGGCACGAGGTTGGCAACGATGACGCCGTTCATCGTGCCCGCCAGCCGTGCCTGGTAGAGCACGGTGGCGAGCGGGATGCCGTAGGTTATCGAAGGGACGAGGAGCGGCAGCAGGAAGAGCAGCAGCACCGCCTTCTTCCCGGGGAAGTCGCGGCGGGCGAGCGCGTAGGCGGCGGGAACGCCGATCACGATCGAGAGCGCCACGACGATGAAGACGATCTCCATCGTGACGAGGAGCACCTCGTCCAGTTGGAACTCGGCCCAGGCCGCGCTGTACCAGCGCGTCGTCCATCCGGAGGGAAGCCACGTGCCAAGCCAGCGCGTCGCGAAGGAGGAGACGGTTACGGATGTGATGACGCCAAAGACGTTGACGACGAAGAAGGCGATCAGCACAACCGTTGCCGTCGACCAGAGACGGTCGCCGAGCGAGCGGCGCGGCACCGATGACGCGGCGGCGCTCATCCTTTCGCTCCGCCGGCAGGGCCGCGATAAAAGGCGCCGCGCAGGGCGAGCACGGCGACTACGATGATCAGCTGCACCGCTCCCATGATCATCGCGATCGCCGAGGCCATCGAATAGTCGTACTCCTCGAAGGCGGCGGTGTAAGCGGCGATGGCGATGACCCGCGTCGGCCCGGCCGGGGCGCCCAGCAGTACCGCGGACGGGAAGACCGAGAAAGCCTGGACGAAGCAGAGGCAGAAGGTGATCGCGAGCCCCGGCGCGAGGAGTGGCAGGTAGACGTGCAGGAACTGCCGTCCGGGACCTGCGCCGAGCGTCGCCGCGGCGCGCGGGAGTGCCGGGTCGATCCCGGTGACGTAGGAGAGGATGAGGAGGAAGGCGAACGGGAACTCGGCGATGATCAGCGCCAGGAAGACGCCCCAGTAATTATGGGTGAGCCGGATCGGCGACGAGGCGAGACCGCTCTCGATCAGCAGCCGGTTCACCCAGCCTTGCGGCCCGAGATAGGTCAGCAGCCCCTCTGCGATCAGCACCGTTCCGAGCGTGATCGGCAGAACGAGGATCGTCGTCAAGACTCGCTGCCACGCGCTGTTGCGCCGCATGCCGAAAGCGATCGGCAGCGCGAGGCCGACATTGACGAGGGTTGTCGGGATCGCGACCCAGAGGGTCGTCGCGATCGTGTTGTAGAGGAACGGCTGCGAGAAGAAGCGGAGATAGTTGGCGAGCCCGCCGCCCTCCTTCGGCTCGAACGAGAGGACGAGCCCGTGGAGGAACGGGTAGATGAAGAGCAGCAGCACGACGAGTATCCCCGGCACCGCGAGGAGCGCGGTCCGGTCGAGCTGGCGCTCGGCCGCGGTCAGCGCCCGCTCTCGCGCGGGAAGACGAGGACGCGCTCGGGCGCCACCGCGCAACGCGCGGAAGTGCCGGGCGCCACTTTCCGGGAGCTGCGCGCGTAGACCGTCCTGCCGTCGGGTAGGACGAGGTCGACGAGCCAGTCGCGGCCGCAATATTCGACGATCTCGACGCGGGCCTCGATCGCGTTAGCGCCGCCGCCGCCCGGCTCGACATCGTCGGGGCGGAGCGCCACCGTTACCGGCCCCGGCGCAATCGCCTGCTGCGCGGTTCCGTCGAGGCCGATCCCGGCGCCGCGCAGCGCGACACGCGTTCCGTCGACCCGCTCGGCGTCGAGGTCGAGGATATTCCTGTAGCCCATGAACCGCGCGACCTCGAGGTTGGCCGGGCGCGCGTAAAGCTCTTCGGGGTTACCGATCTGCTGCATCTTCCCCTCGTGCAGCACGACGATCC
>DASUSA010000064.1:0-19367 GCA_036375335.1 Candidatus Limnocylindria bacterium | reverse complement strand
GAGGGTCCGTGAGACGAGCGTGCCGATCGCGCCGAGGCCGAGGACCGCGACCCGCATTTACCCCACCTTCTTGGGCTTGAACGACTCCTCGAGCGCCGCACGCTCCGTGTCCTTCATCGGGAAGCTGTGCTCCGCATCCGGGAAACGCCCCTCTCGGACGTCGGCATCGAAGCGCTTGAGGGCATCGATGACGATAGGCCCGAGCTCGGCATAGCGTTTCGCGAACTTCGGCTTGAACTCTCCGAACAGTCCGAGCACATCGTGAAGCACGAGCACCTGGCCGTCGCAGTCAATACCCGCACCGATGCCAATCGTGGGAATGGCCAAGCGCTCGGACGCAAGCTGGGCGACCGGGGAAGGAACGGACTCGAGGACGATCGAGAACGCGCCGGCATCCTCGAGCGCGAGCGCGTCGTCGATGAGCTTGCGCGCCGCGCGACTGGTCTTCGCCTGTACCTTGAATCCGCCGAGCTGGGCCACGCGCTGTGGCGTGAGCCCGACATGGGCCATGACCGCGATGCCGTTGTCGACGAGCGCGCGAACGGTGTCGACGACCTCATGACCGCCTTCGACCTTGATCGCATCCATGCCGGCTTCCTTCAGGAACCGCGCCGCGTTGTGCAGCGCGTCCGCGGTGCTCGCCTGATAACTGCCGAACGGCATGTCGCCCACGAGCAGCGCGCGCTTCGCACCACGCGAAACGGCCGCGGCGTGGCGGACCATGTCGTCCATGGTCACGGGGACCGTCGTCGGGTAACCGAGGACGACCATGCCGAGCGAGTCGCCGACGAGGATGATGTCGAGGCCCGACGCGTCCACGAGCTTGGCGAAGGCCGTGTCGTAGGCCGTCATCATCGTGATCTTCCGGCCGGCGCGTTTCGCGGCGAGGATGTCGGGGACGGTGACCTTGACGAGCGGAGCCGGGGTGGTGCCGCCGTACTGCGCGTCCATCTGAACCTCCGTCCAGGCCGGCTGCTGCCGGTCCCGGCGTGGGCTCAATGCTACGCGAGGGGCGATACTCCCACCGGTGCTACGCGATGCGAAGGTCATGGCGTTCGTCGCGACTGCGGATCCCGAGCGCGCCAAGGCGTTCTATCGGGACGTGCTCGGCCTTCGTCTGGTCGGCGATGAGCCTTACGCGCTGGTCTTCGACGCAGGTGGCACGATGCTGCGGATCCAGAAGATGCGCGAGCTTCGCCCGCAGCCCTTCACCGCGCTCGGCTGGGAGGTCGACGAGATCGAGCAGGCGGTCGACGATGTGGTGGCGCGTGGCGCAACGGCACTGCGGGTCGACGGCTTGCCGCAGGATGCGCGCGGGATCTGGCAGGCCGACACGACGACGAAGGTCTGGTGGTTCAAGGACCCAGACGGCAACACGCTCTCCCTCACCCAGCTCGGCGCCGGGAGCTAGTCGACCCCGATCGCGGTCGAGCTCTTCAGCGCTCCCACGCCCGCTCTGCGTTCCGTACCACGCACGACGATCGCGCTCGGCCGCGCGAAGTGCGTCGAGGCGAACGTCTCGAGGCGCGGGACCACGTGGTGGCCCATCGCAGTGAGCGCGTCACGCGTCGCCGCCGGGATCCGCGTGTCGACGAGCAGGTCGGCCGACTCGCAGTGCGTGCGCGGTGAGTTCACCGCCTCCTGCGGCCCCTCTGCCCAGTCGACGATGTTCGTCACGACGTGGAGCAACGCACTCATGATCCGGCGCCCGCCCGGCGCGCCAGTACACACGAATGGCTCGCCGGCACGCAGCAGGATCATTGGCGCGATCGCCGAGAGGATGCGCTTCCCGGCGGCGATCGAGTTCGGATGGCCCGGTCGCGGATCGAACCAGGTCATCACGTTCGCGAGCATGATCCCCGTCCCCGCCGCCACGACGCCTGAGCCGAACGCTCCACCGAGTGTCGAGGTGAGCGCCACCATCCGGCCCTCGCGGTCGACGACGTTCACGTGCGTCGTGCAGTCACTCGACGGGGGCACCGGCGTGGACAGGGCGCTCGGCGTCGCGCGCTTCGGATCGATGGACTTGCGCGCCTCGGCAGCGTGCTCGGTCGAGGCGAGGCGGTCGTAGATCGCGCTACCCACGACGGCCGGGTCGGCGAGGTACGTGAACCGATCAGCGAACGCGCACCGCTGCGCCTCCGCCAACAGATGCAACGCGGGCGCGGACAGGGCAGCGGATCGGTCGAGGTCGAAGCCGTCGAGGATCCGGAGCATCTCGACGACCGTGATGGCGCCGGACGCGCCGGGCAGGGTGTGAAGGTCGAGACCACGGTAGTGCACGGCGAGCGAGGGGTTCTCGCGCGGCTGGATGTGCTCGAAGTCCGCCTCGGTGAGCAGGCCGCCGTGCGCGCGCACGTCCGTCGCGATCGCGCGGCCGAGCTCGCCGCCGTAGAAGATCTCCGGTCCGTGCGCGGCGATGGCGCGAAGGCTGTCGGCGAGGTCGCGCTGGACGAGCTTGTCCCCCGCCTCGAAGCCGGTGGCGGTGCGCAGCGGTGCGCCGGTCGGGCGGAAGAAGATCGCCCGTGACGCGTCGATGGCCGCGAGCCGGTCGTAGTAGAGGCCGAGCGCGAGCGTGAGGTTCCAATCCACCTCCCAGCCGTCGGCCGCGAGCGCGATGGCGTCGCGCATGACCCGCGCGCGGTCCATCGTTCCGTACCGCTCGAGCGCGCGGCAGAGACAGCCGACCGCCCCCATCTGGCCGACCGCGCGGATCCCAACGTTCTGCGCGTCGCCAGCGGTCGAGGGCCAGCCGTACATCCCCGACGCGCCCGATGACTGGAGTTCGTACATGTCGGGTGTTGCCTGCAGCGGCGCGGCCCCGGCGCCGTCGATCGTCGTGATCGTGCCGTCGGGCTCGCGGATCACGCACCACGCGACGCCGCCGAGGCCGCTCGTCGTCGGCTCGACCACGCCCATCGCGAACGCGGCCCCGACCGCGGCATCGACCGCGTTGCCACCCTCGGCGAGGATGCGTGCGCCAGCCTCGGCCGCGAGCGGGTGCTCCGCTGTGATCATCGCGCCATTCGAAACAGCTTCGGTCTTCTCGATGCGATGCTCGCTGCGCGTCGCCACGCGCGAATGGTGGCAGACTCGACGCGAGCATGACACTGCCCGCCGGCTTCACCGTGGGGCACTGGACCGATCCGATCGCGCTCACCGGCTGCACGGTCATCCTGTGCGACGGTGCCGCGACCGCGGGAGTGCACATGGCCGGCGGCGCGCCGGCCACGATCCAGACCGACATCATCGGCGCCGGGTCGGCGACGGGGGTCCTGCACGCGGTGCTGCTCACCGGCGGGAGCGCGTTCGGCCTCGCGGCCTACGCGGGCGTCATGCGGTTCCTCGAGGAGCGCGGCGTCGGCGTGACCGTGCGCGACTGGCGAGTACCGCACGTCGCAGGCGCGGTGATCTTCGACCTGATGGCCGGCGATGGGCACGTACGGCCCGGCGCCGAAGGGGGCTACGCGGCGTGCGTCGCGGCGACGGCCGATCCGGCCGAGGGTCTCGTCGGCGCCGGCACCGGTGGAACGGTGGCGAAGCTGCAGGGCGGTCGTGCCCCAGGGGGGCTCGGTATCGCATCGGCGCGTGCCGGAGCGGCGACGGTGACCGCGGTCATGGTCGTGAACGCGCTCGGTGACGTGTGGGACGGCGAGCGCAACGAGTGGGTCGCCCGTTCGGCGCCCGGAGGGCCCGCACCTGTTCCGGGGAACACGACGATCGGTACGGTCCTCACCGATGCGGCGCTCGGGCGCGAGGCGATCCGCCGCGTCGCGACGACCGCGCACGATGGCCTCGCGCGCGCCATCCGCCCCGCGCACACGGATTTCGACGGTGACTCCATCTTCTCACTCGCCTACGGTGACAAAGTCGCAACCACGCTTGAGATACAGGCGGCAGCGGCTGCAGCGGTCGAGAAAGCTATCGTTCGGGCGGTCCGCCTGTCGAGTGGGACAATGAAGGCATGAAAGACATCGTCGTCCTCGGCGGGGCGCGCACCGCCTTCGGCACCTACGGCGGCGCGCTGCGCGACACGTCCGCCACCGACCTCGGGATCATCGCCTCGAAAGGGGCGCTCGACCGCTCGAAGGTCTCGCCCGACAAGATCGACCAAGTCATCTTCGGCAACGTCCTCCAGACGAGCGGCGATGCCGTGTACTTCGCCCGACACATCGGCCTCAAGTCCGGCGCGCCGAAGGAGTCGCCAGCGCTCACGATCAACCGGCTCTGCGGCTCGGGCCTGCAGGCGATCCTGCTCGGCGCGCAGGAGATCCAGCTCGGGCAAGCGGACTTCGTGCTCGCCGGAGGCGCGGAGAACATGTCGATGGCGCCGCACATGATCCGCGGCGCGCGCTGGGGGCTGCCGCTCGGCGAGCAGAAGCTCGAGGACTACCTCTGGGTCGCGCTCGTCGATTCGTACAACGGCCTCGGCATGGCGAACACCGCCGAGAATCTGGGTCGCAAGTACGGGATCGGCCGGCAGGCCGCGGACGAATTCGCGTACCGGAGCCACATGCTCGCGGCGAAGGCACGCGAGTCGTGCCGGTTCAGCGAGGAGATCGTTCCGGTCGAGGTGAAGACGAAGAAGGGCACCACGGTCGTCGATAAGGACGAGCACATCCGTCCCGACACGAACCTCGAGGCGCTCGGGAAGCTCGTCGCGCGCTTCGAGAAGGACGGGACGGTCACCGCGGGCAATGCGAGCGGCATCAACGACGGCGCTGCTGCCCTGGTCATCGCGTCGGCCGAGGCTGCCGAGAAGGCCGGGCTGAAACCAATCGCGCGCATCGTCTCGGGCGGCGTCTGCGGCGTGGACCCGGACATCATGGGCATCGGACCGGCGCCGTCGAGCCGCCAGGCCCTGCAGCGCGCCGGCCTGAAGATCGAAGACATGGACCTGGTCGAGATCAACGAGGCGTTCGCGACGCAGTACCTCGCCGTCGAGAAAGACCTCGGCCTCGACCGCGACAAGACGAACGTGAACGGCGGCGCGATCGCGCTCGGCCACCCGCTCGGCGCATCGGGCGCGCGGCTCGCGCTCACCCTCATCACCGAGCTCCAGAAGCGGAACGGCAAGTACGGCCTCGCCTCGCTGTGTATCGGCGGCGGCCAGGGGATCGCGGCGGTCTTCGAGCGGGTGTAGCGGGCTCTAGTCCGCCTCGCTTCCGGCAGCACGCGGCGCAGCACTCACGCGAGCGGCCCGCTGCCGGGCACCCTCCCGGCTCACGATGAACGCGACGGCCGCGACGATGATCGCCGCGCCGACGACGATCGACGGTGTGACCGGCTCGGCGAGGATGAGCGCGCCCAGGAATACCGCGACGACCGGGTTCACGTACGCGTACGTGGACACGAGCGACACCGGCGCGTGCTGGAGCAGCCAGCTGTACGCGGTGAACGCGACCAGCGAGCCGAACACGACGAGGTAGCCCATCGCGAGAAGCGAATTCGCCGACCACGTCGAGGGCTCGAGATGCCCAAGTTCCCCCATCGCCACGCCGAGCACGACGAGGACGACGCCCCCGGCGAGCTGCTGGATCCCAGTCGAGAGCAATCCATCGGCCGGCATCCGGAGGCGCGGCGCGAGGAACGTTCCGAGGGCCCACGACACCGTCGCCACCAGGAGCAGCATGAGACCGCTCGGGTCGGCGCCGCTCGCGCCGCGCGGCACGACGAGGAACGCCACGCCGGCGAAGCCGACGGCCACGCCGACGAAGGTCGAGCCGTGGATCCGGTCCCCGGCGATGCGCCGGAAGATCACGATCCAGAGCGGCACCGAGGCGATGATCAGCGCGGTCAGACCCGAGGGGACGGTGCGCTCCGCGAGCACGACGAAGCCGTTCCCGCCCACGATGAGCAGAAGCCCAACGGTCGCCGCAGCGCGAAGCTGCTCGCGGCCGACGTGCACGCCGCGGCGGATCGCGACGAAGCCGACGAGGATCAGACCGGCAAGGCAGAACCGCAGGCCCGCCGAGAAGAGCGGCGGGAGCGTCTGCACGGCGATCGCGATCGCGAGGTACGTCGAACCCCAGATGACATACACGCCCCCGAGCGCGGACCAGATCGCGAAGGGTGACGTGTTCCGCTCTGTCGGCATCACTTCGATGCTATCGGTGAAGAGCGCGACGCGACCATAAACTGCGACGCATGGACTACGACCTTTCCGCCGATCAAGAAGAGATCCGCAAGCTCGCGCGCGACTTCGCCGCTCGTGAGATCGCTCCGGGCGCGCGCGAGCGCGATCGGAGCGAGACGTTCCCGGCCGACATCTTGAAGAAGATGGGACCGCTCGGGCTCCTCGGCGGGCCTGTGCCAGAGCAATACGGTGGGCACGGCCTCGACTACATCTCGCACGCGCTCGTCACCGAGGAGATCGGCCGCGCGGACTCGTCCGTCCGCACGACGCTGTCGGTCCAGATCTCGCTCGTCGAGCTCACGATCCTCAAGTGGGGCAGCGAGACGCAGAAGCAACGGTACCTGCCGCGGCTGTGCAGCGGCGCCGTCATCGGGTGCTTCGGGCTCACCGAGCCAGAGGTGGGCAGCGATGCGACGAAGCTCCGCACGAGCGCGAAACGCGATGGGACCGATTGGATCCTTCGCGGCCGGAAGATGTGGATCAGCAACGGGAGCGTGAGCGGTCTCGCAGTCGTGTTCGCGCAGACCGACCCAGCGTTGGGTCACAGGGGGATTGCCGCCTTCGTCCTCGAGCGCGAGACCCAGGCGTACGGGAGCCAGGGCATTCACGGGAAGCTCGGATTGCGCTCGAGCGATTCGTCGGAGCTGATCTTCGACGATGTTCGGGTCCCCGACGCGAACCGCCTCGGCGAGGTCGGCGAGGGCTTCAAGATCGCGATGAGCGCGCTCGACTCCGGCCGGTTCTCGGTCGCCGCGGGCGCCGTCGGCGTCGCGCAGGCCTGTATCGACGCGTCGGTCGCCTACGCCACACAGCGGCAGTCATTCGGCAAGCCGATCGCGGGACATCAGCTGGTCGCGGAGCTCATCGCCGACATGGTGGTGGAGACGGAGGCCGCGCGGCTATTGGTCTGGCGCGCGGGCGATCTGAAGAACAAGGGCCGCCCGAACACGCGCGAGACGAGCATCGCGAAGCTGTATGCGACCGAGGCCGCCCAACGCGCCGCCGACAACGCGATCCAGATCCACGGCGGCTATGGCTTCTCGGATGAGTTCCCGGTCGAGCGGTATTGGCGCGACGCCCGCGTGAACCGTCTGTACGAGGGCACCACCCAGATCCAGAAGCTCATCATCAGCCGCTTCGCGACCGGCATCGACGCCATTTCGTGACGATGCGCTGGGATGGCCAGGCGGAGCTCACGCTTCGCTCCCTCGCGGACATGGTGCCCGCGACGTTGCGTGAGCTCGCGAGCGCGGCCGCGCGAGACGAGAGTGAGCTCGTGGCGTCGGACCGGGGCGCGCTTGAGGTCATGGTCGAGGACGTCGTCCGCGGCTGGATCCGCACGACGCCGCCCGAGCAACGCAACGGCCTGGTCGCGGTGATCGACGAGCTCGGCTTCGACGTCGAGCTTTTCGCGGACGATCTTCAGTCCGATGAGGGCTGGGCTGATGAGGACGAGGGAGACCCGGAGCCCGACGGCATGTGAGTCCGCTCGCGCCGGGCGAGGGCCTCGCCGATCGTGTCCGGCGCGGCGGCCATCGCGAGCGTGAACGTGGTCCGCGCATCCTCGAGCGCGCCGAGCTCACGGAGCGCGACGCCGCCGAGGTAGCCGAGGAACGCCCGTTCGTCGTCACCGAGGAAGATGTAGCGATCTTCCGCATCCCGTAGCCGGGCGCGGACTTCGTCGGCGTCGCCTCGATGCGCCGCGGCGATCGCCTGGAGCGCCGCGGTCATCGCCGCGCGCGGCGGCGTGTTGGACGCGAGCCCGGCCGCGAGCGACGCGCCGCGGGTACGGTCGCCGCCGAGCGCGACCAGCTCGGCCCACGCGAGCGCCAGCTCGACGTCCGGATCGGTCGGCCGGAACGCGGCGGCACGACGCGCGTCGCCGGCTTTGTTCAGCGCCGCGTATGCCGCGACGAGGGTGACCACGAGATCACGGTCGCGTGTCGACTTCGCGGCCGCCTCGAGCATCGTGGCGGCCGAAAGCGGATCGCCGCTCGGATAGAGGATCAGCCCGGCGAGCCGCTGGACCGGCGGAAAGGTCGGGTAGCGGCCGACGAGCGGCGCGACGATCGCCCGCGCCTGGCCGAGATCGCCGACCCTGAGCGCCTGCTCGCCCCGTCCGAGCGTGCCGAGAAAACGCGCGTGCCGGACGAGGTATGCCGCGAAGCCCGCCGCGAAGAGCCCGAGCGCGAGCATCGCGGGGAACGGGTAGATGAACGAACGCAACGCGAACAGCGCGGCCGATCCGATCAGGAGCACAACGGCGATCCGCCACGCCGCGCGGATGATCGGATGGGCGCCGGGCGTGGACGCTTTCAGCACGGCGGGCTTTTCCACAGGAAACCGCTCATTTGGCATCCCAGAGGCCCTTTATCCACCAAAAATGAGGGCTTATCCACACTCGGACATCCGATGGTCCCGCCGAAGCGGGGTCTCCGTTGTTCGCGATACGTCCAGCCCTCAGCCATCCGCGAGCAGGCTGGCGGCGATCACCACACGCTGGATCTCGCTCGTGCCCTCGTAGATTCGGTAGATGCGGGCATCCCGGTAGGCCCGCTCGATCCAGAGCTCGCGCATGTACCCCATGCCGCCGTGGATCTGGACGGCCGCGTCCGCGACACGCCCCAGATGTTCGGTGGCGAAGAGCTTCGTGATCGCGGCGCGGTCGGTTACGCGCTCGCCGCGATCGGCGCGCGAGGCGGTGTCGTAGACCATGAGCCGCGCGGCGTGGATGCCGATCGCCGCGTCCGCCAGCATCCACTGGATCGCCTGATGGACCGCGATCGGCTTGCCGAATTGCACGCGCGCCTTCGCGTGCTCGACCGATGCCTCGAGCAGGCGCTGCGCCGCGCCCACCGCGTGCGCGGCGAGGCCGAGCCGTCCGAGATCGAGCGTGCGGAGCGCGATCTTGAAGCCCTCGCCCTCAGCGCCGATCCGCCGGGACTCCGGGACCCGCATCTCGTGGAAGTACAGCTGCGCCGTCGTAGACCCGTGTAGGCCCATCTTCTCGTCGTTCGGCCCGACCTCCAGCCCCGGCGTCTCGCGCTCGACGACGAACGCGGTGATCGCCTTCGAGCCGGCGGAGCGATCGAGGGTGGCGAAGACGGTGAACAGATCGGCGATTGGCGCGTTCGTGATAAACGTCTTCGCGCCGTCGATGACGTACGAATCGCCGTCTCGCCGCGCGGTCGTCTTCAGCCCGCCGGCATCGCTTCCCGCGCCCGGCTCGGACAGGCCGTACGCGCCGATGCACTTCGCGCTCAGCAGGTCCGGGAGGTAGCGCGTACGCAGCTCATCGGGGCCACCGATGTCGATCGCGGTGCCGCACAAGCCTGCCGAGCCGCCGATGACGTTCCACAACGACGCGTTCGCTCGGGCGAGCTGCTCGACCGCGACGCAATACCCAAGCTTGCCAAAGCCCTGCCCGCCGACAGCCTGAGGGAAGCCGATGCCGAAGAGACCCATGCCCGCCATCGCGTCGATGACGTCGCGTGGGATGCGGTCGCTCTTCTCAATCTCCGCTCCGCGCGGCACGAGCTGCTCGTCGACGAACGCACGGACGCTGCGCTGCAGGAGCTGGAGGTCGTCCGGAAGCGTCGCGTCCATCAGGCTGCGTGCGCCCGCTCGAGCACGTCACGCAGGTGCTGCGGGATGCGGGTCGCCTTCCCCGTCGTGTGATCGAGGATCACCTGGACCGTCGAGCCGATCGCGCAGCGCTGCCCGTCGGCGCGGTCGAAGGCGTACTCGAACGTCCACGACGAGTTGCGGATCTCGCCGACCCGAACGCGGATGTCGTACTCGTCGTCGAAACGCAATGGCGCCTGGTACCGCACGCTCGCCTCCCCGATGGTGAAGTCCACGCCCTGGCCGATGAGGTCGCGGTTGTAGTCGATACCGAGCGCGCGCAGGTACGCGACCCGGCCGACCTCGGCGAAGAGCAGGTAATTCGCGTAGTACACGACGCCCTGCAGGTCGGTCTCGCCGAACCGCACGCGCTGCCGGTGCGCAAAGGAGTACTCGCCGGTCGTCGTGGCCACGCCGGCGAGGCTAGCCGCTCGGCACGGCAGGCGCGGCCTGATCGCCGCCGATGCCGCTACCCGATCGCCCTGTAACGGGCGGTGGCACGAAGCCTGCTCGGTCAGTGGGCATGAGTACGACACATGAACCCGACGTCAACGAGACCGAGATAATCGAACGTCCAGTCGTCGAGCAACGCGTCGAGCGGGTCGAGCGCGTCCGCGAGCCCCAATATGTCGCGCCAGCGGGCCAGGTGAATGTCGGCACGAACCCGTACGCGCCGGTGTGGACCGTCACGCGGGTCATCACGCTGCTGTTCACCGTCCTCGAGGTGCTGCTGCTCGTGCGCTTTGGGCTGAAGCTGCTCGGCGCGAACGCACAGCAGCCGCTCGTCAACGGCCTCTACGCGATCACCGAGCCGCTGGTCCGGCCGTTCCAAGGGATCTGGCCGCAGACGAACACGCCGGTCGTGTTCGACCTGCCGGCGCTCCTTGCGATCGTGTTCCTGTTCCTCGTCGCTGCGCTCGTCGTGGCGCTGGTGCGGGCGATCGCGGGCAACCGGACCCCCTAGCGCTTCCCCGCGGACCGGACCTCATCGAGGGACAGGGGGTCCTCGAGGGATGATGTGTCCCCGAGATCGGTCTTGCCGAGGTACGCGCCGCGGATCAGGCGGCGCAGGATCTTTCCGTTGCGCGTCTTCGGCAGCTGACGGATGAACCGCACGGCCTTCGGCCGGAGCGGTTTCCCGAGCTGCTCCGCGATCGTGTCCGACACCGATCGCTCGAGCGCCGCATCGATCGTCACACCTGGGCGGGCGACCGCGAAGACGACGATCGCCTCACCCTTCAGCTCATCGGGCACGCCGATCGCGGCCGCCTCGCCGACAGACGCGTTCGCGACCGCAGCGGATTCGACCTCGGCGGGTCCCACGCGCTTTCCCGCGATCTTGAGCGTGTCGTCGCTGCGTCCCTCGATGAACCAGAACCCCTGATCGTCTACGCGCGCCCAGTCGCCATGGACCCACACATTCGGGAAACGGGACCAGTACGTCTCGGTGTAGCGGTCGCGATCCTTCCAGAACCCCCGGGTCATCCCGGGCCATGGCGCGCGCAGCACGAGCTCCCCCACCGCGCCTCGGACCGAGCGGCCCTGCTCGTCGACGACGTCGGCGGCCATGCCGGGGATCGGGCCGCGGAACGAGCCGGGCTGAATGTCCGTCCACGTCGTGCAGCCGAGGATCCCGCCGGAGATCTCCGTGCCGCCGGAGTAGTTGATGATCGGGCAGCGCGCGTCGCCGACCGTGCGGAAGTACCACCACCACGGCTCAGGGTTCCATGGCTCGCCCGTGCTGCCGAGGACCAAGAGGCTCGACCGGTCGCGCGCCCGCACCGGATCCTCGCCCGCGCGCATGAGGCCGCGGATGGCCGTCGGTGAGATGCCGAGGTGCGTCGCCCGATGGCGCTCGACCATCGACCAGATCCGCGACTCGTCCGGGAAGTCGGGCGTCCCGTCGTAGAGAACGATCGTCGCGCCGAGCATGAGCCCGCCGGCGATGAGCCACGGTCCCATCATCCAGCCGATGTCGGTGAACCAGAACACGACGTCGCGGTCCTGCACGTCGAAGCAGTGGGCCATGTCCTGCGCGGCCTTCACCGGAAAACCGCCGTGCACGTGGACCGCGCCCTTCGGCCGGCCGGTCGTGCCCGAGGTGTAGATGATCATGAACGGGTCCTCGGCGCTCGTATCCTCCCAAGCGACAGGGGCCGCACCGCCCTGACGGACGACGTCGGCCCACGTCACGTCCCGGTCACGCTTCGGGTAGTCGCGCCCGAGCCGCTCCGCGACGACGACCGCTTTCACCGTCGGCGCGCCGTCGGCAGCCTGGTCGGCGGTCTCCTTCATCGCCACGACCGATCCGCGGCGGGTGAACCCGTCGGCGCAGATCAGGACCGACGCCTCGCAGTCACGCAGCCGACCGGCGATCGCCTCGGCCCCGTAGCCGGAGAAGATCGGCGTGTAGATCGCACCGAGCCCGCCGAGCGCCAAGACCGCGACAACGCACTCGATCCCCATCGGCAGGAACACCGCTACGCGGTCGCCCTTTTGCACCCCGATCGCGCGCAGCCCGGCCGCGAAGCGGGCGACCTCCGCGCGCAACTCGCCGTACGTCCGGCGCTCGACCCGTCCATCCTCACGCTCGCTGATGAGCGCGAGGCGCTCCTGATCGCGATCCGCGCGCAACGCGGTGCCGACGTAATTCATCCGGCCGCCAGTCCACCACGTCGTCCACGGCGGGCCGTTCGAGATGTCCATCGCGCGCGAGTACGGCGCGGTCCAGACGAGGCCGAGGTCGCGCTCGGTCGCGCGCCAAAATCGCTCGAGGTCATCCGTCGCCCAGCGCAGGAGTTCGTCGTATCCGCGAACCCCCTGGGCGTTCGCGAAGCGCCGAAGCCGGCTGCGGTCGAGATAGCGCTCGGTCGGGGACCAGGCCGCTGGCACCCGTTGACTCTAGCCAGCCGCGGCGACCGGCTCCTTCACGTGATCGTGGGCCATCGCGCGCGTGAGCAGACCGAGCATGGCGAGACCCGCCACGACGTACGCGAGGCCCTGGAGGTTGAGGATGTTCAGCGTGCCGAGCGGGACGGTCAGCGTGCCGGCGATCCCGAGTCCGACGAGCGCGAGCAGCGAGGATGTGGTGAACATCGCGCCGATCACCCGGCCGCGATACGCGTCCGGCACGCGGCCCTGGACGATGCTGAACATCGTCGGAAAGCTCATCGCGCCGGGGATGCCGACGAGGAAGAACAGGCCGACGACGACCGCGAACGGCGCGCCGAGTCCCGGCACGTTGAACGCGGTGAGGTCGATGAGGCCGAATAGCAGGGTCGTCCAGCCGATCAGCTTCGCGGGCGACACGCGGGCGCTGATCGCGACGAGGGCAAAACTGCCGAGGACCGCGCCGACGCCTTGGGACGACATGAGCACCCCGAGCTCGGTCGCGCCGCCGTGCAGGATCTGCACCGCGTACAGGATGAAGAGCACGCGGAACACGCCCTCACCGATGGACGACAGCGCCACCAACAGGAACAGCGTGCGAACGACCCGATCGGCCCACACGAGCGCGAGGCCCGCGCGCCACTCCGTCCAGAGCTTCCGCCACGCCCGGATGCCGTCCTCCACGGTCGCCGCGACCGCAGGCGCGCTGACCACGTTGCGCATCGACGCGACGAGCACGGCTGCTGCGAGGAACGTGATCGCGTCGACGATCGCGACGCCCATGATCCCGCCGATTGCGGCGATGACTCCGCCGATCGGCGGTCCGATGATCCGCGAGAGGTTGTTCGACGCTGAGTTCAGGGAGTTGGCGGCGACGAGCTCGTCCTTCTCGACGAGCCGCGGCAGGAGCGCGCCGACCGCCGGATTCACGAACTGGCCGAGGCTCGCTTCGATCAGCACGACCACGTAGACGATCCAGATCGTCGTCGCGTCGTGCACGAGCGTGAGCGGCAGCAGCGTCGCCGCGAGGAGCAGGTTGCCTACGACGACGGTCTTGCGACGGTCCCAGCGGTCCACGTACACGCCGGCAACCGTGCCGAGGGCGATGCTCGGCAGCACGCCGGCGACGAACATGAGCGTCGTGGCGAGCGCCGATCCGGTGATCTGGTAGATCGAGATCGGCATGCCGATGTAGAGCACCCAGTCCCCGACGAACGAGATGAAGCCACCGGCCCAAAGGAGGCCGAAGTTCCGCCGCGCGAGCAGTCGAAAGTTGCGCATGGCGTGACCTTACGGGTCGCCGAGCAGCGCTGAACGTATCCGGCGACGCACTCACCGTTCGTCCTATCGTTCGGCGATGCCCGCCAAGAAGACGACCGTCAAGAAGACGACGCGCAAGACCACCAAGAAGCGCGGCCCCGCCGCACCACGCGGGCCGGAGGCGCTCGAGAGCGCGATCGATCTCGCCGATGACAGCGTGGCCGAGATGACCAAGCGCGTCGGAAAGGCCGGCGGTGCCGTGCTCGCGGCGTTCAGGGACCCGTACGGCAGCTCGCCGTTGCTGCTCGCGAGCATCCCACTCCGGTCGATCGAAGCGACCCAGTTCCAGCGCGATCTCTCCAAGGTCCACGCGGACCGGCTGTCGGACGCGATCGGCGCGGTCGGCGTGTTCCTCGATCCGGTCATCGCGGTCGCTGGCAAGGACGGCTTCACCTCGCCGAACGGACGCCACCGGCTCGCGGCCGCGAAGAAGCTCGGGCTGCGGACGATCAGCGCGCTCGTCGTCGCCGACCCACAGATCGCGTACCGGATCCTGCCGCTCAACACCGAGAAGGCCCACAACCTCCGCGACCGCAGCATGGAAGTCATCCGGATGGCGCGGTCGCTCGCGAAGGAGCAGCCCCGCTCGACCGAGAAGGATCATGCCGTCGCCTTCGAGGCCGCGTCCTTCCTCACGCTGGGCACCGCATACGAGGAGCGCGGCCGCTTCGCCGGCTCGTCATACCAGTCGATGCTGCGGCGGGTCGACGTCTTCCTCGACGGCACGCTCCCGGCGGCGCTGCGCCAGCGCGATCAGTGGGGCCGGCGGCTCCTCGACATCGACGACCGTGTGGCCGCGCACGTGAAGACACTGCAGGAGATGGGCTTCAAGAGCCCGTATCTGCGCGCGGTCGTCGTGGCGCGCTGCAACCCCGTCCGCTGGATCCCGCAAAAACGTGGTGCGCCGCCTCCGATGACCATGGCCGAGGCACTCGGCAAGATGGCCGCGAGCGTGCGCAAGTTCGAACCGAAGTCCGTGCGCGCCGGCGACCTCGCGCTCGTGGCGGCGGTCAGCTCGGACGAGTAATGCCCTAACGCGGCACGTACTCGAGCACGATCGCGGCGACCACGAGCACGACCACCGACGCGACGATGAGGACCAGCGGGACGACGTAGAAGACCACGATCGCGAATACGAGCACGATGAACGCGCGGCGCGGCGGCACCACGTAGTGGGCCTCGATCGCCCGCCAGGTGATGAACGCCAGCCAAATGAGGCTGGCGATCCCGATGAGCTGCGCGACCTGCGCGCCGGCGGACTTGCCGCTGCCGAGGAGCGCCGCGGCGCCGTCGGCGGGGATCCGCGTCAGCGCGGTCGCGTACCCGAGGAGCACGAACATCGGCCGGATCGGACGGCGGACACCGTCGATCCGCGCGGCGGCGTGGACGGCGGTCGTGCCGAGGAACCAGACCAGCAGCGGGGAGAACGCGGTGACCACGATCACCGCGGTCCAGGCCTGCTCGATGAGGTAGCCGATGATCGCCGCGCGATCGCGTCCGACGGCATCGATCAGCGTGGCGATCGCCGGACTGCGGTCGTCGCCATAGAGCACGCTCGCGACGGGCACGTCGACCGCGAACCGCGCCGCATTCACAGCGGCGACCGCCGTCGCGACGACGACGAGTCCGACAGCGACCGGGAGGCGGCCGCTCTCGAGGATCAGCGCAACCCCTCGGCGTGGCGAGCGGATGAGGGCGAGGAGCTCAGTCACCGGAAGGCCGCGGCGAGTGCGTCGCTGACGGCGACGTCGGTCGCGACGTCGATCGTGTCGCGTTCGTCGCCGGTCCAGGCCGGCGGATCGGGGTCGTGCAGCGCAGCGGGGACCGGCGCGCCGAGCATGATCAGGTAGTCGATCGACCAGCCGCGCGCGACGGCATCGAGGTCGTAGCCGCCGCCACCCATCGCGACCCACGGGAGGCCGAAGCCACGGAACGTGCGCACCAGGTGCTCGCGCGCGCGGGTCGAGACCTGGAGGTGTGTGAGCGGGTCGCTGAAGTGAGAGTCGATCCCCTGCTGCGTCACGAGCACGTCGGGCTTGAAGCGTGCGACGAGCGGCGGCACGACGGCGTCGAAGGCAGTCACGTACGCGCGGTCATCGGTGTACGGAGGCAACGCGACGTTGATGCTGTAGCCGGCGCCGCTCCCGGTGCCACGTTCGTCGGCGAACCCCGTCCCAGGGAACAGGGAGTGCCCGGACTCGTGCAGCGAGATCGTGAGCACCTGATCGGTGTCGTAGAAGGCTGCCTGGACCCCATCGCCGTGGTGCGCGTCGATGTCGACGTAGGCGACCTTGAGACCGCGATCGGCGAGCAGTCCGCATGTGATCGCCGGATCGTTGTAGATGCAGAAGCCTGAGGCGCGGCCGCGCATCGCGTGGTGCAGCCCGCCGGCGCCGTTGAACGACACCCGGAGCCGGCCGGCGAGCACCTCCTCCATACCGCTCAGCGTGCCGCCGGTCGTGAGCAGCGAGGCCTCGTGCATCCCCGCGAACGGTGGAGTGTCTCCGTACGCGGAGAGCCCCCAGCGCGTGTAGTCGAGGGTCGGATCCGCCGACGCCAGCTGGACCGCGTCGACGTATGCGGGCGAGTGAATCCGCTCGATCTCGGCGATCGTCGCATCGCGCGGCGCAAGCACGACCGCGTTCGGATGGCTGAACGCGCCGAGCGACTCCAGCTTGTCGTGCACGCCGATAAGTCGCCGCGGCTTGAGCGGGTGGTCGTCGCGGTAGACGTGGGACGCGAGGCGCGGGTCCCAAACGAACCCGGCGCGGTCGGTCTTCAGCGCTCGAGCGTCTCCATAAGCTCGCGCCACTCGCCCGGCGACATGCCCGTGGACTCACGGTCGACCGCCTCGCCGCGCAGCAGCCGGCGCACGGCCGCGAGCCCTTTGGCCGAGAGCTCGTACGCGCCCATTCGGTAGTCCATGAACGCCGCGTAGGTCAGTGGCACCCACTGCTTCACGACCGCGAGGATCGCGTCGGCGTACACGCGGATCTCGAACTGCGCACGCGGGTCGGTGCGCAGATTCAGGAAGTGCAGCAGATTGTGTAGATCGATCTTCCAGTACCACTGCGTGTAGAAGTTGACCGACAGATTCATCCGCGCAAGCTCGCGAGCGAGGCCAGAGCGGGCAGGATCGAGTGTGTCGCCGGCGATGTTCTCGTTGAGCATCTCTTCGTAGTGCGAATAGGAGCGCTCCGCGTCCTCGCGCAAGATCTCGAGCACCCGAACCGACTCTGGACCGGTGATCGTCTCGCCGCGTCCTTGACGGTTGCTCCGTGATTGAGTGCCGAGCTGCTCCGGCGCCGGCAGATAGAACTCGTTATCGAGGATCGAATACCTCGCCGAAGTCTCGTTCAAATTCGCGACGCGGTGCCTGACCCATTCGCGGGCAACGAATATCGGCATCTTGGCGTGCAGCTTCAGCTCGCACATCTCGAACGGCGATGTGTGGCGATGGCGCATGAGGTAGTTGATCAGGCCCGCGTCCTCGCGGACCTTCTTCGTTCCCGCTCCGTACGACACGCGCGCGGCCTGTACGACCGCCGCGTCGTCCCCCATGTAGTCGATGACCCGGATGAATCCGTGGTCGAGCACCGGGATCGGCTGGTAGAGGAGCGCTTCCATCGCCGGCACCGTCGCGCGGCGGGTCTCGTGGCTGGCTTCGCGCTGGGCCTCGATCTCGGTCCGCTGTGACTGCGTGATGGTCGCGGGCCGCTCGAGGGTGTCCACGAGGGCCGAGTCTAGGCCCGGTGGAAACTCGCCTCGGAACGTGGCTCAGCCCGCGAATGCCGACGATCGAGCGCGACCCGTCGCTCGATCTGGCGCTTCGCAACGGTCTTCATCTCGGCCGCGGCCTGCGCAAGTGCGGCCGCAGTCGTGAACGTTCGCGAGTCGGAGCTCGCGATGCCCACCGACACGCTCGCGATCGGCCAGCGGCTGCGCAGGCCCCGACGATCGGGCGCCTCGTAGCCACCGGCCGCGAGGTCGCCCGCATCGTGCAGCTGGCGCGAGCGGACGCCGAAGCGCGCGACGATGTCCTCGGCGAGCGGCTCGGCGACATCGGACGCGCAGAGCACGACGAAGTCGTCGCCGCCGATGTGGCCCAGGAACGCGTCGTCGCCCGATCCCGCGACCGCGCCGAAGATCGCTTCGGCCAGCTCCGAGATCAATGTGTCGCCACGGGTGAACCCGTAGCGGTCGTTGAAGCTCTTGAAGTTGTCGATATCGAGGTAGAGGCATGCGAACTCGTCACCCGCGCGAAGTCGCGACGTGATCTCCTCGTAGATCGCCGTGTTCCCGGGCAGGCCGGACAGCGGATTGAGCCCGCCCAACGTCCGCGAGCGCCGCAGCGCCGTCTGCACGCGCGCGGCAAGCTCCTCGAGATCGAACGGCTTGGTCACATAATCGTCCGCGCCGGCACGGAGGTGCCGCACCTTGTCCGCGCTCCGCGATGACCCGGTGAGGAACACGACTGGCGTGTAGCGCGTGCGATGGTCGGCCTGCAAGCGTTCGAAGACCTGGTCGCCGGAGAGCTCCGGCAGCGTCAGGTCGAGGACCACGAGCTGCGGCCGCAGGACGATCGCGCGCTGCAGAGCGGTCACCCCGTCGTGCACGGACTCGCTCACGATGCCGTCCTCGGCCAGGCGTTCCGCCAGCGCCGCGCAGGTGGCCGGATCGTCATCGACGATCAGCACCGTCGGTCTCCCGTTCACGGCACCGATGGTCAGCCGAGGCGGCGACGCCGAATAGATGACCCGCTGCGGCTATCCGGGCCAGGACGAATGGGCCAAGGAGGTAAATCAACGTTGACCGCTTGGTCGCCCGACCGGTCGCGTTAGCCCGTCTCAGCGCGCCGTTCCTGCTCCCACTCGGACCGCCGGACCTCGCAGATCCAGTGATCGTGCCAGCTTCCTTCGCGAAAGAAATGCTCTCGCTCGACACCGACCTCGCGATAGCCGGCCTTCAGCAGCGCCCTTCGACTCGCCTCGTTCTCGGCGAATGCGCCTGAGGTCAGCTTGTGGAGGTTGAGCTGGCGGAACGCGTAGTCGGTCCGAAGACGCATTGCCTCGGACGCGCGGCCCTTTCCCCATTCGGATCGCACGCCGATCATGATCCCGGTCACTCCGTGGGCGTGAAGCCAGTCGATCTGATGAATGCCCGTCGCGCCGATCGGCCGGCCATCGGCTTCGAGCATCCAGAACACGTCGGTGCGCGATTCTCCGAGCCTTTTCAGGAACCCCTCCTCCTGCAGCTGGCCGACCCCGAAGCGCCGCAGGAGGTAGCGCGTCACCTCGAGATCGCCGAACCATTCGACGAAGCGGGCGGCGTCGGAGTCATCCGGGGGGCGAAGGGTCACCTTCGTGCCCGCCAGCACGGGACCATACATGTGCGCGGG
>DASUSA010000063.1:0-7434 GCA_036375335.1 Candidatus Limnocylindria bacterium | reverse complement strand
CGCGAGGACACCCTCCGCGCGATCGAGGCCGCCCGAGCGGTCTCGATCCCCAACACCCGCGAGATCCTGCACGTCATCCCGCGCGGGTACGTCGTCGATGGGCAAGAGGGCGTTCGCGATCCGATCGGCATGAGCGCCGTTCGGCTCGAGGTCGAGACGCACATCGTGACCGCCTCGCAATCGGGCGTGCAGAACCTCACGAAGTGTGTCCAGCGCGCGGGAGTGGAGATCGACGAGCTGGTGCTCGCGCCCTTGGCGACCGCGGAGGCGGTGCTCACCGACGAGGATCGCGAGCTCGGCGTGGCGCTCCTCGACATCGGCGGCGACACCACCGATCTCGCGGTGTTCCACGATGGCTCCATCGCCCACGCCGCCACCATCCCGATGGGCGGCAAGTCGATCACGAGCGACCTCGGGATCGTCCTCCGGGTGACCCCTGAGGTCGCGGAGAGCCTCAAGCTGCGCCAGGGAAGCGCCCTGCCGGTGGATGTCGACCCCGACGAGGTGGTCCAGATCACCTCGATCGGCGAGGAGGTGGCCCACGGCGTCACCCGCCGGACGGTCGCCCAGATCATCGAGGCCCGCCTGAACGAGATCTTCGAGGCCGTGCAGCAGGAGGTGGCTGCCGCTGGTGCCACGAATCGCCTCCAGGCCGGTCTCGTGCTGACCGGAGGCGGCTCCATGCTGAGCGGGATCAACCGGGCAGCCCGCGACCAGCTCGGGATGAGCGCCCGCGTGGTCGGACCGCAGAACCTCGGCGGCCTGACCGACCAGGTCTCGACGCCGCCCTACGCCGCCGCCTCCGGGCTCCTGCTCTGGGGCGCGAAGAACTGGACCCTGGACGACGATCACAGCGGCAGTCGGTCCCTCGACGGCCTCTCCGGCCGGCTGGGCAAGCTGTTCCGCGGCCTCATGCCGTAGCCGCGCGGCGTGCGTCAGGGACTGGAGAGCTGTTGAAGCGACGATCACGCCGCGGGAGTCGTCAGCGGAGCACACATCGCGCGCGATGATCACGGCCAGAGTGCCTCTGGCCGCCACAGAACGCATCCCGCACCCGCAACATTGACGCAGCCCTTGAGTTGAGGCGTATAGTCGCGACAACTGAATAAGACCCCATGTACGCACTCGGGGGAGGGGCAGCGACATGGAGAACATGCTTCCGAAGGAGGCTGCCCCTCATGCCGCTACGGTCGGACATCGAAAATTTCGCGCTCATCAAGGTCATCGGGGTCGGCGGCGGTGGATCCAACGCGGTCAACCGCATGATCCGAGCCGAGCTCATGGGCGTCGAGTTCATCGCGGTGAACACCGACGCGCAGGCCCTGCTCCTCTCCGACGCTCCGCACAAGCTCCGCATCGGTGACAAGATCACCAAGGGTCTCGGCGCGGGCGCGGACCCCTCGGTCGGTCGCAAGGCGGCCGAGGACGACAGCGAGAAGCTGTACGAGGCCCTGAAAGAAGCCGACATGATCTTCGTCACCGCCGGGATGGGCGGTGGCACCGGCACCGGTGCGGCTCCGGTCATCGCGGAGATCGCCAAGGACATCGGCGCGCTCACCGTCGCCGTCGTCACGAAGCCGTTCTCGTTCGAAGGCGCGAAGCGCCGGCTCCTCGCCGAGCAGGGCATCCAGGATCTCGTGGACAAGGTCGACACCCTCATCACGATCCCGAACGACCGGCTGCTGCAGGTCGCGGAGAAGCGCACGACGATGGTGGACGCGTTCCGCATCGTCGACGACGTGCTCCGGCAGGGCGTGCAGGGCATCAGCGACCTCATCACGGTCCCTGGTCTTATCAACCTCGACTTCGCGGACGTGAAGACGATCATGACCAACGCCGGCTCCGCGCTCATGGGCATTGGCCACGGCAGCGGGGAGACCCGCGCGGCGGACGCGGCCCGTCAGGCGATCATGTCGCCGCTCCTCGAGCAGTCCATCGACGGCGCTCGTGGGGTGCTGTTCACGATCACCGGTGGCCCCGACCTCACCCTCTTCGAGGTGAACGAGGCAGCCGAGATCATTCACGCGGCGGCCGACCCGGAGGCGAACATCATCTTCGGCTCCGTCATCGACGAGCGCATGGGCAACGACGTGAAGATCAGCGTCATCGCGACCGGGTTCGACCCGGCGCGGCCACTGAAGCGCATCGAGCAACCCCTCTACCGCCGAGCGGTCGAATCGCGGTCCGCGGATCGCGAACCCGCAGCGGTCACGAACGGCGCGCCGGCCCGGTCCGAGAAGAAGTACGAGGCCGACGATCTCGAGGTGCCGAGCTTCCTGCGCCGCAAGTAGGCCGCCGGCCTCGCAGCGCGAGGTACCGCCGGTTTTCGTGAGGATCGCAACGGCGGTCGGCCCTGGTGGGCCGGCCGCCTTTCCGTTACGTCGGCGGCGGATCGCGAACACCCAGCCTGGCATCCGGTCTGCATTTCCGGCGCGGAAAGCAGCGGTACCGGCGAACGCGTCTAGACCGCTCCGGTGACCGCGGAGGAGATTCATGGACAGACCGATGGATCGGCCGGTCGCGGCCGTCCGGCGGACGTACTGGGACACGAGCTGGACTGGGTGGCACCTCGATTGGAGTGCCGTCTGGATCGGCGCGCTCGCCATGCTCGTCGCAGGTGCGCTTTTCAGTCTCATCGCTCTCGGCGTCGGCGCGCAGAAGGCGGTCGACGCGCGGGTCCTGAAGTGGGCGGACCTCCCATTCGCGACCATCGCGTTCAGCGTCTTTGGCGCGTTCTTGGCGAGCGCGATCGGTGCTTGGGTCGCCGGTCGCATGAGCGGAGCGCGGCTCGCTGAGCCGGCGATCCTCCATGGCGTGGCCGCATGGCTCGTGCTCATGGGAATCGTCATGACCCTCGCCGCGTTTGCCGGCGGGCATTCGTTCGCTGGCGGCTACCTGGGCAACCTGACTCCACCCGGGGCACCGGCCCCGACTCCGGCGACACCGGTCGATCCGAACGCGGCCATCGCGATCCGCAACGCGGCCATCGGCAGCGTGCTCGGCATCCTCATCGGACTGATGGGCGCCGTTGTCGGCGCGTGGGTCGCATCCGGCGAGCGCCTCGACAGCATCGCGCACTACCGCCGCACCGATCGTTGGACCACCGCCGGCGACATCCGCCGGACGACCATCTAAGGAGAGAGAACCATGATCCTCATTCTTCTGTGGCTGCTCGGCGCCCCGCTGCTGCTGATCATTCTTCTATTTCTGCTCGGCATCGGGCACTAACTGGATCCGTCGCGCGCCCAGCGCGCGAAACCGCCTCGGGGCAAAGCCCTTCGGCGCCGTAATTACTCTGGCGACAGGAAGACCGCCACTAGATTTAGTGGCGGTCTTCCCATATCTTGTGTCCGATGCGCTGCCCGAGTTGCGCGAATCCGGACACTCGCGTGATCGACTCACGCGAGGCGGAGGACGGCGCCTCCATCCGGCGGCGCCGCGTGTGCGACCACTGCGAGGCGCGGTTCACGACCTTCGAACGGAGCGAGTCCGCCCGCATCCAGGTGCTGAAGAAGGACGGCTCCCGCCAGGAGTTCGACCGGCGAAAGCTCGCGAGCGCAATCGAAAAGGCCGCGTCCACGAGCCTCTCGCCGGAGAAACTCGGAGCGCTGATCGACGACATCGAGGCGACC
Organism: Candidatus Limnocylindria bacterium; assembly: GCA_036375335.1. Lineage (GTDB taxonomy): Bacteria > Chloroflexota > Limnocylindria > P2-11E > P2-11E > UBA4735. The sequence goes on along the minus strand of DASUSA010000063.1, from coordinate 3,802 downwards.
CTCAAGCAGAGCGGCGTATCCGAGGTCGGGTCCCAGCGCATCGGCGAGATGGTCCTCGAGCGGCTCGCCGACGTCGACCCGATGAGCTACATCCGGTTCCGGATCGTGTACGCGAAGCTCGATGACCTCACGTCGCTGCGCGACGAGCTCGCCGCCCTCGATCGCCGCCGCGAAGTGTCGCGAGACCGCAAGGTGGCGGAGCAGACGGAGCTCCCGATCGAGGTGCCGCCGGTCGCGATCGCGGGCGGCCGCAAGCGCAAGCGCTGAGCTCGCGCTGAGCGCAGGCCCGCTCCAGCTCGTCTGCTGGGACCTCGACGGCACCCTCACCGACAGCGTTCGCTTCGTCGTCGACACTGCGAACCTCGTGATCACCCGGCGCGGCGGGCTACCGCTCGACTTCGACGTCGTCGGGCGCATGACCGGGCTACCGCTCGAGGACATCTTCAGGCTTGCCTGGCCCGATCTGACCGACGAGGACGCCGTCGCGTGTCGCGCCGAGTACCGCGCGATCTACGACGAGACGGTCATCCCGGCGACCCGGCTGTTCGATGGTGCGCGCGACCTGGTTCGCGAGGTTCACGTCGCGGGGCTGCTCCAGGCGACGGTCACCGGCAAGCGCGCCGCGGACTGTGAACGGATCCTTCGCGGCCTCGCCATCGTGGATGACATCGACCTCTACCTCGGCGGCGATTCGGTTCCCCCGGACCGGCACAAGCCCGCGCCGGACCTGGTCCTCCTTGCGATGGATCGCCTCGGCGTGCCGGCGGCACGCACGGCCGTCGTGGGCGACACGCGGACCGACATGCGGATGGGTCGGGCCGCCGGTGCGCGCACGATCCAGGTGCTCTGGGGCTACGAGCGCGAGCCGGTGCCCGAGGCGGACCTGGTGGTCGGGACGTGGCAGGAGCTTCGCGCTCGTATCCTCACGGACTGATGGTCCTCTCCGATCGCGACATCCGCGCCGAGATCGAGCGCGGGCGCATCGGCATCGACCCGTTCGATCCGAAGTGCATTCAGCCGGCGAGCCTGGACATCCGGCTCGATCACCGGTTCCGCGTCTTCCGCTCGAGCCACCACCCGTACATCGATCTCGCGCGACCGCTCGACGACGTGACCGAGCTCGTCGAAGTGGGGGACTCGCCGTTCATCCTGCACCCGAATGAGTTCGTCCTCGGCTCGACGCGCGAGCGGATCCGCCTGCCCGACGACCTCGTCTCGCGCGTCGAGGGCAAGAGCTCGCTCGGCCGACTTGGCCTGCTCATCCACTCGACCGCGGGATTCATCGACCCGGCCTGGGATGGCCACATCACGCTCGAGCTCTCGAACGTGAACAACCTCCCGATCACCCTTTATCCGGGAATGCGGATCGGCCAGCTGTCCTTCTTCCGCCTGTCGTCGCCTGCCGAGCGCCCCTACGGGTCGCCCGAGCTCGGCTCGAGCTACCAGGGCCAGTCCGGGCCAACGCCGTCGCGCTACCGGCTGGACTTCCCTGTGCCCAAGCCTGAGCGCTAGGCGATGTGCGCCGGGTGCCTCCTGGCCGTGTACCTCGAGGCGTTCGTGAACGTCCTGTTCCTCGGGTTGACCCTCGCGATCTTCGGCCGGGTGATCCTGTCGTGGGTGCCGACGCGGCTCCCGTGGGGGCTCAACGACTTCATCTTCTCGGTGACCGAGCCGATCCTCGCGCCGATCCGCCGAGCGCTCCCGATGGCCGCGGGCATGGACTTCTCGCCGCTCATCGCCCTCGTCCTCCTGCAGCTCGTGGAGCAGCTGCTCCTTCGGATCCTGCCGCCGGCACTCTGATGCCCGATCTCGCCATCGACGAGCGGCACGGCCGGGCGCTCTTCGCGGTCCGCCTGATCCCGCGCGCCTCGCGCTCGGCGATCGCCGGGGTGCGCGAGGGCGTCCTGCACGTCCGCGTGACTGCGGCGCCGGTCAACGGTGCGGCCAACCGCGCCCTGCTCGAGCTGCTCGGGAAGGCGCTGCGGCTCGGTCCGACGGCGATGCGGATCGAGGCGGGTGCGACCTCGTCTCGCAAGCGGCTCTCTGTGCCGCATGAGGCACTCGCGAGGCTGCGCGGCCTGTAATCCAATCCTCGTGGACGAGGTATGAACGGCACGGATGGTGACTTTTAGCTCTGCTGGGGCCCGCGGCGGTCTGCTGCGCTTCCCGCTGCCAGGCCCCGCTGCGGAGGGAACCCCCGGCAGCGCGGCGCAGAAGACGCGCCGCGGGCCCAGTGCCATCGTTCGCGCAACTGTGACCTTCGAAGATGTCGTCCGCGAGCATCAGGATTCCGTGTACGGGGCCGCGCTCCGTATTCTCGGCGATCGTGATTCGGCGCTCGACGCGGCGAACCAGACCTTCATGAAGGCCTACCGATCCCGGGCCTCATATGACCCGAGCCGTCCAATCAAGCACTGGCTCCTGCGGATCGCGGTCAACGAGGCGATCACGATCGGCCGGTCGCGCACGCGCGAGCGCGCGCGGCACGCGCCCGAGGCCGAGGCGGCCAGCGTGCCTGATCGCACGCCGACGCCCGAGGTCGAGACACTCAGTCGCGAGACTCGCGCTGGGATCCGCGCGGCCGTCGCGAAGCTGCCTGACCTCTACCGCGAAGTGGTGGTCCTCCGGTATTTCAACGAGCTGAGCGTCGAGGAGGTCGCGGCGGTGCTGGGGCGCTCGTCTTCGACCGTCGGTGTACAGCTGCTACGGGGACGTCAGCTGCTGCGTAAGGCGCTGGAGGGCCAAAGCGTATGAACGACATGGACGAAGTCGAGGGCCTCGGCGAGAGCATCCTCCGCGCGGCCTTGCGCCTCGATGCGGCCGAGCGTCCGGCGGGGTTCGACGCGGCGGCGATCGTGGCCGCTGCCGAGCAGCGGACGGCCCTGGAGCAGGTCCTCCGCGCGTTGCGGGGCATCACGCTGGTCGGGGTCAGCCTCGGCATCGAGACCGTGGTGGCGGTGGCTGCGTTCAACGTCCTTGCCAACGTCGATCTCGGCGCGCCGTTCGGCCTGGCACTGTCGGCGCTCGCCGCCGTCGCCCAGCAGGCCGCGGTCCTCGGCGCACTCACCGCGAGCCCGTCCGTGGCCGTGGCGGCCCTCGCCGCCGTGGTCTTCGCCACTGTCTACGAGCGCAGCATTGGAAGGGAGTCTTTGAATGTCCGGGCGTCTTGAGCGCAGCCGCACCAATCGCGTCATCAGCGGGGTGTGCGGCGGCATCGCGGACTATCTCGACATCGACGCGACATTCGTCCGCGTCGTCATGGTCATCCTCGCGTTCCCGTTCGGGGTCGGCGTCCTCATCTACTTCGTGCTTCTGTTCCTCATGCCCAACCCAGGCGAGGCAACGCCGTTCGTGCGCTCGGCCGGGGTCGAGCAGACGGCGGCGGTCGATCCGCTGAATCCCGTGGCGCCGGCGACACCGCGGGTCACCGATCCGATGATCGTGGAGCGCCGCCGCAACGGGATCGGGCTGCTCCTGGTGGCCGTCGGCGGGGTGTTCCTCCTCGGCAACGCGGGCGCGTTCCGGTTCATCGACTGGCACTACATCTGGCCGCTCGTGCTCATCGCACTGGGCGTCTATCTCGTCGCGCAGCGGACCCGGCAATGACCGACGATCCGACCTCCCCGACCCCGACCCCGTCCCCGTCCCCGTCCCCGACGACCACTCGACGGTCGTACCGCCGGCGCGGAATGTTCTGGCCGCTGGTCCTCATCGGCATCGGACTCGTGGCGTTGCTCGCCAACTACGGCTTCGTGCCGCCCGTACCGATCGTGTCCCTGCTCGCGCTCTGGCCCGTGCTCCT
>DASUSA010000062.1:0-2695 GCA_036375335.1 Candidatus Limnocylindria bacterium | reverse complement strand
CCTGTTTGAACGTCGGGATGCCGTAGCTAATGCTCTCGGTGGCCTTCGGTGCGGCCGCCCGGATCGTCTTGCGTACTGAGCGGAGGAGCGGCCGGAACTCGGGCGAGACGCTCGCCAGATACTCGTCAATCGTCGCCGGTGGCGTGGTCATCGCTTCGGCTCGATGATCCCAAGAACGTTGTGGCTCGGGTCGACGATCCATGCCGCCCACGCGAAACCCATGTCGGCGATCCCGTCGACGGTCTTCGGATCCGGCGCAACGTACTCCTGGATCGTCACGCCGCGCGCGCGAAGCTCGGCGAGCTCGGCGCGGAGGTCCGGCACCCGCCAGGCGAGCTGGGTCTGGGTGTCACGGGTCCCGGTCGTGCTGCGGCTCACTGCGAGCACCGATCCTCCACCGCACTTGAACATGATCCGGTCGTCATCCTCGCGCAGGATGTCGAGCCCGAGCGTGTCGTGATAGAACGCGCGGCTCGCGGTCATATCGGTCGACAGCACGATCGGGAACACCGGATGATCGCCCAGCATCCGCATCCTCCAGTGGTGAATTCGCGCTGTTCGCGGCCGGCGGTCCATGGTGGCACGATTGCCACATCGACACGATCCGGGTCGACATCTGGCTCTGGGTGGTCCGGCTCTACAAGACCCGTTCGGCCGCGACGGCCGCATGCCGCGGCGGTCACGTTCGGGTGAACCGTTCGGCCGCGAAGGCATCCACGCCGGTGAAGGTCGGCGACCGGGTCGAGGCGTTCGTCGAGCGGCAGCGTGTCCTCGAGGTCGTCACGCTGCGTGACAAGCGCGTCGGTGCGGCGCTGGCGGCGACCTGCTTCATCGACCACAGCCCGCCCGCCCCCGTCGTCAGGCGCGAGCCTCGAGTCTTCGTCCGCGAACCGGGCGCAGGACGCCCGACGAAGCGTGACCGCAGGCAGATCGACCGGCTTCGGCGGCCATAGCCGCCCGCTACGTGCGGTCGGCGGCGAAGCGGTGCCTCAGGGTCGTGGCGATGTCGGTCATCGCACGCTTCGATGTCTCGATCGTCGGCATCGAGAGAAACCCGTGCGGCATCGCGTCGTACCGGCGGATCGTCGCGTCGACGCCGGCATCGATCAGCCGCCTCCCGTAGTCCTCGCCCTCATCACGCAGGAGGTCGCACTCGCCGGTCACGACAAGCGCCGGCGCAAGTCCCGTGAGATCCGGGGCACGGAGCGGCGCAGCGTGCGGATGATCGGCGTCCGCCGGAGCCCCGAGGTATTGCGCCCAGAACCACCGCATGTCGTCAGCCGTCATGACGATCCCATCGAACTCGCGATGGGTCCCGGCCTCGCAACGTGCGTCGAACATACCCTGGACGAGGAGCTGGAAGGCCACCGGAGGCCCGCCGCGGTCACGCGACAGCATCGCGAGCGCGGCCGCGAGATTCGCGCCGGCGCTGAAACCACCGACGGCGATGCGATCCGGATCGATCCCGAGCTCCGTAGCGGCGCCGGCGACCCATCGCAGGGCGGCGAAGGCGTCCTCGAGCGCACCCGGGAATTTCGTCTCCGGCGACAACCGGTAGTCCACAGAGATCGCGACGCAGGGCACCAGGTTCGTGATCGCGCGCGCGAACCGGTCGGTCGTCTCGAGCCCGCCGAACACGAAGCCTCCGCCGTGCAGGTAGATGAGCCCGGGATGCGGGCCGGCACCGCTGGGCCGGTGGATCCGAAGCGCGAGCCAGCCGCCGGGCCCCTCGATGGACCGCTGGGTCACTGAGAACACGGCCTCGGGCGCGGCGTTGATCGGGGTCGGGTACGCGCGGGCGGCTGCCGGCGCGAGCGAGGACCATGGCGGATGTGGCGGCATCATCTCGAGCAATGACCGGACCTGCGGGTCGAGCTTCGGGCTCGCGATCCCGGCCGCCATCTGGCTCATCGCGTGTTGGCCGCGACCGACGCCTTCAACCAGCGCTGGATGCTCGGCGGATCGATGTCCGCCGCAGTGCCCACCTTCAGCATGCGATTGCCCTTGCCGCCGCCCGCGAGCTTCCTGCCGGGATCCGCGAGTGCGGTCGGGGGCGCGAAGAAGTTGATCGCCACGTGGTCCTTGAACGCAGCCAGAGCGCAGATGCTCTTCCCGTTCTTCGCTGCATAGAACGGCACGCCCCACTTGATCGAGACGGTGGCACCGGGCACGCCCTGCATGACCAGTGCGCGCAGCGTCTCGAGCAGCGCGCTCTTCTCGGGCGGCTGCTGCGCGAAATAAGCGCGGTCCACAGCCGCTGTCGCCGATGTCGCCTTCGCCGGCTTGGCGATCGCCATCTTGGCTTGGCCCATCGCCGGCCATGGTAAGATAGTTGCAGATACAACTACCTGAGGAGACCCACCGTGCCCGCCGTAACCGTCCAAGATCCGCTCACCCTGCCAGCCATCGAAGCCGCGCCCGACGCGCGATTCCGCCGCGTGCAGCGCGTCGTCCGAGCGATCCAGACCTACGAGGGCGAAGGCTTCCCGGTGCGCCGGCCGTTCCCAGGCTTGGAGCGCGCGGTCGCCGATCCATTCATCTTGCTCGACCAGATGGGCGAGGTGCAGTACGGCGTGGGCGAAGCGAAGGGCGCGCCCGACCATCCGCACCGCGGCTTCGAGACGGTCACGTACATGATCGACGGCGAGTTCGTGCATCGCGACTCCACCGGTGGCGGCGGGGTCATCGCAAACGG
>DASUSA010000061.1:0-5381 GCA_036375335.1 Candidatus Limnocylindria bacterium | reverse complement strand
GACGTTCGCGAGCGTGTCGAACAGCCCCGAGCCGACGACGATGCCGAGCGTCGCGATGCTGACCCGGCCCGGTAGCCCCCGGCGGAGCGCGGCAAGGATGGCCACCGAGGCTGCGACGCTGACCATCCGTTGCATGAGGATCATCGCGAGACCGTCGTGCTCGCGGGTGGCGAAGGCCATGAGCGCGGCCCAGCCGCCGAACGCGAGCATCGCCGCGATCGCCAGCCACACACCGGGCTTCGGCCGGCTGAGCGCCGCCGCGATGCTGCGGCCATCGGTGCCGGTCACGATGATGCCGATCGTCGTCACGACGATCGCGGCGGTCTGCGCCGGATTCAGCCGCTCGCCGAGGAACACGACGACGAGCAGCACGGTCACCGCGACGTACGCAGCGCCGATCGGGCTCACGATCGCGATCGGCCCGAGTGCGAGCGCCTTGTAGAAGAGCAGCAGGCCGGTGAGCCCGAGCGCGGCGAGCGCGCACGCGAGCGGGAGCTGGTCGAGCGAGAGCGCCGGGAACCGGCCGGCAAGCGCGAGCGCGATCGCGTACAGGACCGTGCCGGTCACCTGCATCCCGAGCATTGCCTGGAACACGCCGAGCCGGCGGGTCGAGAGCGCGCCCGCATAGTCGGCGAGGCCCCAACCGACCGCGGCGCCGACGCCGTAGAGGAGCGGGGTCAGACGACGAGCTGGCGCGGCGCGCGCGTCAGATTCCGCGACCCGGTGGCCGTGATCACGAGCATGTCCTCGAGCCGCACGCCGCCGATGGCCGGGTCGTAGATGCCGGGCTCGACGGTCACGACGTCGCCTACGGCCAGCGGCGCCAGCCCGCCGCGGCCGACGCTCGGCGCCTCGTGGATCTCGAGCCCGACCCCGTGGCCGGTCCCGTGGATGAATCCGCGGGTCACCGGATCCTTCGGATCGTGCTTGTGCCCTGCGCGCAGGGTGTCGTATCCCGCGGCGAAGATGACGTCTTCGACGAGCTCGTGGACCGCTCGCCCTGTGATCCCCGGGCGCAGCGCTTTGATGCCCGCGTCCTGCGCGCGCATCACGACCTCGTACATCTTCACGATCTCCAGTGCGGGCACTCCCTTGGACACCGTCCGGGTCATGTCGGCGAAGTACCGCGTCTCCTTGTGTTGCGGGAAGATGTCCATCACCACCGGCTCGCGCGCGCGGAGCGCACCGCTCCCGATCATGTGCGGGTCCGCCGCCTGCGGGCCGGGAGCGATGATCGTCGACTCGGCCATGCAGCCGCGTTCCAGGAGCGCGCCCTCGACGATGCCGCGCACGCGCTCGGCCGTCAACGGCGCGCCGTCGAGCGTGAGCGTGCCGTCGGCGCGTTGGTCGGCCCGGGCGATCGCGTCCACGCCGAGCTGCCAGGCCTCCTCGGTCGCGCGCTGGGTCGCCTCGAGCGCGGTGATCTCGTCAGGCCGCTTCGCGCGCCGGCGCTGCTCGAGCCCATCGATGACCTCGAGGTCAATCCCTTTCGCGCGAAGCCGGTCCGCAAGCGCCACGGGGAAGGATTGCGGAACGCTGATCCGCTTCGCGCCGTGCGCGGCGAGGAACCGCTCGATGAGCGTCGCGGTCGCGTCGCCGATCGGCGACATCGTCGCGTTCAGCTCGCGCGCGCCGTAGGCGTCGATGTTCTCGATCTTCGTCGCGCGCGATTGCTTGCGCGCCCGGCCCTCTTCGAGCGAGTTCGTCAGCATCACGATCTCGCCATCGTGCTCGAGCACGATCTGCGGATCGGGCGCCAGGAACCGGATGGAGTGGTAGATATCGGGGAACCGGTACGTGTCGCCGAAGAAAAGGAGGGGCCGTCCTCCGTCCTGCCGTGCCATTCGATCCCTCCCCGTGCCGTGGCCCAAAACGCTACAGGACGGGCCTCACGCGCGCGTCCGCTTCTGGCGCTGCCCGGCGGCCTGAGCCGCGAGCGTCTTGTCGAAGGCCGCATTGATCTGGGCGAGGGCCTTGAGGGCCGACTCGCGGTGCGTTCCAAGCGCCGCCGTGAACGGCACGATGGCTGCGCGAAAGTGCGGGAGCGTCGCATCGAGGCGGGCCTGGCCGTCAGCTGAGAGCTCGATCACGGATGACCGGCCATCCTCCGGGGCCCGCCGCCGCGCGAGGTCGCCGCGCTCGTCCATTCGGGCGAGGTAGTTGGACATCGTCGATCGCTGCATACCGAGCGCGTTGGCCAGGCGCGCTGGCGTGATCGGCGCGACAAACCGGAGCAGCGAGTACACGGCGAACTCGTCAGGCGTCATCGGCGCGCCCGCGAACGTAGCGCGCAGGAGCCGGGCCGAGCGGGACGACGCCGCGAACAGTTCGAGCAGCACGGCCTGCGTCCGAATCCGGCGGCCCGATCTGAACTGATTCATGCCATGAACTGTATTGGTAGCGTGAAGCGGACCTTGACCCTGATCGCGATCCTCGCGGTGGCCTGCACAGCCCCCGCCGGCGGGCCGGGAACGAGCGCGAGGCCCTCGATGGCCAGCCCGACGGTCGCCGCCGTGCCAACCTTCGCGACGTCCGGCTCCGGGCTCGCCCGCGTGCGGGCCGGAAGCAAGCCGTGCGGCATCCTCGGCGCGGCCGGAAGCATGTGGGTCTCGAATTTCGGGGACGCGACCGTGGTCCGTCTCGATCCGGTCAGCGGACTCCGGCTGGGCGATCCAGTGCCCACCGGCGCGAGCCCGTGCGGCATGGCCGAGGGCGCCGGCTCCGTCTGGACCTCCGATTACGCCGGCAACTCGGCGACGCGGATCGACGAAGCGACCGGCAAGGTGATCGCGACCATCAAGGTCGGCCGCGCGCCATACGACGCGGCCTTCGCCGGCGGCGCGGCGTGGATCACGAACTACACCGACGGCACGGTCTCGCGGATCGATCCGGCCACGAACACGGCGACGACGATCGCGGTCGGGACCGGGCCCGCGGGTCTTGCCTCGAGCGGCGGCCTGCTCTGGGTCGCCAACCAGCGATCCGGCACGATCACCGAGATCGATCCGGTGACCTCGAAAGTCGTCGGCGAGCTTGCTACCGGTGGTGCGCCGACTTGGACCTCGTTCGATGCGAAAGGTTTTTGGGTCACCGACCCTCCGGCCGGCGCGGTCGGCTACGTCGACGCGACCGCCCGCACGTTCACCGCGTGGACGAAGGTCGGCACCACGCCGACCGACGGTGACGTGTTGGGCGCCACGGCGTGGCTGCCGGATCTCGGTACCGGCGACGTGATCGCCGTGAGCATGTCCGGAACGGTGGTGACGCGGGTCGCCACCGGATTGAAGGGCCCGTTCGTGCTGTGCGTGTACCAGGGCGCGATCTGGGCTGCGGACTGGATGGGTACGGACATCGTCCGGATCGATCCAACCCGCGCGGGGAAATAGCCGAGCAGCTGGTCTGATGTTTCGGAGCGGTCGCGAGATGCCCCGTTCGGGTGCCGCGGGCGCCGGTACACGGTCCCACCCTTGTCCGCGTGCCGCGATCCCTTGTCGGGCTGCTTGGGCTGGTCCTCGGTCTATCGCTCGCGACGGCCGGGTTCACGCTGGCACCCGCGTTCGATGGACGCTGGCAGAGCACGGCACGTGAGGCCTCGATCATCGAGCGGATCACCCGTGAAGCCCGGACACCGCTGCTCTTCGTCCCGGACTCGGTGACGCGCGATCCCGCGGCGCTGGCGACGCTCGTCGTCGTGCTGCCCGGGCTTGGCGGCATCGGGCGCGACCTGGCCGAAGGGTTCGTCCCCGCCGCGGAGTCCGACCGTTGGCTGCTGCTCGCGCCGAGCCCTAACTACGACCCGAAGGACACGAACGAGAGTCTCGATGCGGCCGACCTGCGCGTCGACAACGAGCTTGTCGCGCTGATCGACGCGGCGTTGGCCCGGCCCGGTCTCAATATCGCGCGACGGGTCGACCTCGTCGGGTTCTCGCGCGGTGCGCAGCAGGCCCACCGCTTCGTGTTCCGGCATCCCGACCGCGTGACCGCCCTGGCGACCTTTTCGGCGGGCACGTACACGATGCCGACGAGCTCCGCGGCGTACCCGCTCGGCATCGGTGGTTTCGATCAGTGGAATCACCTGCATCCGTTCGATCCGGTGGCGCTGCGCCAGGTCCGCGTCCTGGTCGGAGTCGGCACGGCCGATGCGAACCCGGCCGACGTCGCACGCGCGTGGGACGCCGTTGGGGGAACGACCCGGCTGGAGCGTGGCTCACGCTTCGCGCAGGCCCTCGGGCAGCTGGACGTCCCGACGCGGTTCCACACCTACCCCGGCGTCGGCCACTCGTTCACCCCGGCCATGCTCGCGGACGCGGTCGCGCTCTTCCGTTTCCAGTAGCGTCAAACGGTGCCGTCCCGCCGGTATGCCCTGCTCCAGGAGCGCCTTGCCCGGAACGAGGAGCGCGTCGCCATCGGCCTCGTTGCGCTCTACGCACTGGTCTTCGGCGCGCTCTCGCTCATCCGCCACTGGTCGTTCCACTCGACCGGCCTTGACCTCGGGGTGTTCGACCAGGTCCTCTGGAACACGTCGCAGGGCCGGTTCATGGAGTCGACACTCAGCCTCGACCGCTGCGTTCCGCATTCATTCTTCGGCGACCACTTCTCCCCCATCCTCGTGGCCCTCGTCCCGCTGTACTGGATCGCGCCGCACCCCGAGACGCTGCTGGTCGTCCAGACGATCGCCCTCGCGGCCGGCGCGCTGCCGCTGTATCTCCTGGCCCGGGCGCTCCTGCCGCGCGGCATCGAGCGGCTCATCTGGGTCTTCGCCTACGTGCTCGGCGCGCCGCTCGCCTTCATCACCCTGTACGACTTCCACGAGGTCTCGCTCTCGGTGATCCCGCTCGGGTTCGCGATCTACTTCCTCGTCACCCGACGGACGGCGCCGATGGTCATCGGGCTGGTCATCGCTTTCACGGTGAAGGAGGAGTTCGCGCTCATCGGCATCGGCTTCGGCATCGCCCTCGCCTTCCAGGGGCGCTGGCGGAGCGCGGCGCTCGTGGCGATCGGGAGCGCCGCCGTGTTCGTGGTGACCCTGAAGGTGATCATCCCGGCGTTCGCGGACGCGCCCTATCAGTACCTCGACCGGTACGCGACCCTCGGCGGCGACGAGCTCGCCATTTTGCGCAGTCTGGTATTCGATCCGCTGCGCGACATCTACGTCTTGTTCCAGGGCGAGGTCGGATCGAAGGTCGTATTCGTGCTCAGCCTGTTCGGCCCCGGGCTGCTGCTGGCCCTGCGCTCGCGATGGGCGGTCGTTCCCTCGATCGTGCCGCTCGGCTACCTGATGCTGTCCGACTACGGCGGCGAGCACACGCTCCACAACCAGTACGGCGCCCCGATCATCCCGCTAGCGCTGGGCGCGTCGATCGTCGGGTTCGCGAAGACGA